>JAGSGK010000083.1 GCA_023955215.1 Paracoccaceae bacterium | reverse complement strand
GGCCGAAATGCTAGTGCTTGCACTGATATGGGGTGGATCGTTCTTATCCATACGCATAGCCCTTGATGAAATATCGCCCCTGATGTCCGTAGCCCATCGCGTAACGTGGGCAATGTTGGTTCTTTGGGTCGTTGTCGCCGTGATGCGTATTCCGCTGCCCCGAAATCCCAGAATATGGTTTGCATTTCTTGTGATGGGATTGCTAAACAACGTCATTCCGTTCGTTCTGATGGCTTGGGGCCAGTTGCATATCGAATCCGGCCTAACCTCAATTCTGAACGCCTTTACCGCCGTTGTTGGTGTCGCCATGGCAGCACTTTTCTTTTCAGACGAACGTTTGACGCCACGCAAGATAATTGGTGTGGTGTTAGGCTTCTTTGGGGTTGCGGTCGCGATTGGCCTTGAGAACTTCAAAAATTTCGATTTGCGTAGCTTGGCCCAGCTTGCCGTTATTGGTGGCACGGTTGCTTATGCAGTTGCAGGTGTTTGGGCGCGCAAGAATTTGGTGGGAATGCCCCCGCAATTGGCAGCCGCGGGTATGTTGACGGGCGCCACGGTCATAATGCTGCCTTTGGTTTACTTCGTTGAGGGCCTGCCAACCTTTGATCTGCACCCCCGAACACTGCTTGCAATTGGGTATTACGCGGTGATCGCAACCGCTACGGCTTACTTGTTGTATTACCGCGTTTTAGCCATGGCTGGCAGCGGTAACCTGATGTTGGTCACGCTGTTGGTCGCCCCAATTGCCATCACGCTTGGTGCTGTTGTTTTAGGTGAAAAACTGTCGGCAAATGCTTTTGTTGGATTTGTCATTTTGGCCGTCGGTTTGATCATCTTGGATGGGCGGGCTTGGAAAGCACTGCGTGGGTAACACGATTGCCAAGTGATTGACCCAAAACCATCAGCGGTTTAGGACAGAGCAACAGTATTTTCGCAGGATTTCACAATGCTTTACCCAACCAAAGACGCATGGACCGCCGCCCCGAACAAACGGGTTATGGTTTTTGGCATGTCTGGTTTGGGCAAAACGCACATGTCCACTATCCTGCGCGACACCGGCGATTGGTTCCACTATAGCATCGATTACCGCATCGGCACGCGTTACATGGGCGAATACATTGTCAATTCGTGCATCAAAGCAGCGATGGATCACCCATATTTGCGTGAAATGCTGCGTCAGGATGCGATCTATTTAGCACCCAATGTACACACCCATGACCTGGGCGCTGTATCGACATATCTGGGCAAGCCCGGCGATCTGACCCTTGGAGGTCTCAGCATTGAAGAATATAAAGAGCGTCAGGATCAGTTCCGCACAGCAGAGATAGCAGCGCTGAATGACACTGCATATTTCGCGGATCGCGGAACCAACCTTTATGGCTATCCACATTTCATCTGTGACACAGGTGGCTCAATTTGCGAGTGGGTTGAAGCGACAGACGACAGTGATGCGTTGATGTCTGAATTGAGTGCCAATTGTTTGCCACTGTGGATTAAAGGCGATGACGCCCATACGGCAGAATTGGTACGTCGTTTCGATAAGGCTCCTAAACCGATGGCTTATCAGCCCGAATTTCTTGCTAAGTCGTGGACCGAATATCTAAATGAAAACAGCATATCAGGCGATAAAGTTAATCCCGATGCATTCGTTCGCTGGACCTATGCGCGCGCTCTTGAACACCGCCAGCCCCGTTATGAGGCTATGGCACGCTGGGGCGTTACGGTGACTGCGGATGAAGTCGCATCTTTAAAGTCAGCTGCAGATTTTGATGCATTGATCGGTCACGCTATCGATCGAATGTGAGGCAAGACTGACATCTGTTTCAGCAACTTGTGATTGCCCGATACTGGAAACAGACGCCCCTCACAGCTATCTCTGCACTACGAATATATAATCAGGACTAAAATTATGCCGATCAAAATTCCAGCAACACTGCCAGCCTTTGACGTGCTTTCGCGCGAGGGTGTGTCAGTGATGGACGAAGACGCGGCCGCACGCCAAGATATCCGCCCTTTGCGCATTGCGTTGCTGAACCTGATGCCAAAGAAAATCCAGACAGAAAACCAGTTTGCACGTCTTATCGGTGCGACGCCCCTTCAGATTGATTTGAACCTGATCCGCATGTCTGATCACAAGACGCGCAATACGGCTGCTGAACATATGGAAAGCTTCTATCGCCCGTTCTCTGAGGTGAAAGACGAGAAGTTTGATGGCTTGATCATCACCGGTGCCCCAATTGAGCACCTCGAGTTCGAAGACGTTGATTACTGGAATGAACTGACCGAGGTCATGAACTGGACCCAAACCAATGTGCACTCAACGATGGGTGTATGCTGGGGGGGCATGGCAATGATCAATCACTTTCACGGCGTCAAAAAACATATGCTGGATGACAAGGCTTTTGGGTGTTTCCGCCACAAAAACTTGGACCCGACATCTCCATATTTACAAGGTTTTTCAGATGATTGTGTTATTCCAACCAGCCGTTGGACAGAGATGCATCAATCTGAGATTGACGCCAGTGATGGTCTAAAAACATTGCTTGGAAGCGACGAAGTCGGACCTTGTGTCGTCCAAGATCCCAAGCATCGTGGCGTCTATATCTTTAGCCACTTTGAATATGACAGCGGGACGTTAAAACAAGAATATGATCGAGATGTGGAGGCTGGAACGCCAATCAATGTCCCAACCAATTACTACCCAAATGACGATCCGGCCCAAGTGCCCACCAACCGTTGGCGCAGCCATGCCCACTTGTTTTACGGCAATTGGCTGAACAGCATCTATCAAACGACCCCGTTTGAGATGGATGAGATTGGTGCTTAAGGGCGTCTTTATACTGATCTTAGTGGCGATGGTTTTGGCCGTCCCCACCACCCTGTGGCGCGTAGGGCAAAACGCCAAACGCGCCACCGCACAGTTTGCAGCGCAGGGAAATTTTGTCGAAGTCGCTGGCGATCCTGTCCATTACGTCGAGATGGGAAGTGGCCCAGCCTTGGTTCTTATCCACGGATCATCAGGCAATACCCGAGACTTCACATTTGGTTTGGCCCAAAAACTGGCACAATCCTACCGCGTCATCATATTTGACCGCCCCGGTTTGGGTTATACCCCTGAATTGGCACCGTTTGGTGTTTCAGTTACCGACCAAGCCGAGCTATTGGCCTCCGCGGCACAAGCTCTTGGTGCGGACAAACCTATCGTTGCAGGCCAAAGCCTTGGCGGTGCGATAACCCTTGCATGGGCTGTTGCGCGGCCTGATAACATCGCTGCCGCGGTATCAATCTCTGGCGTTGCCTACCCTTGGAAAGGCGAATTGGACGCGCTGACTGGTGCACTGGCGCATCCGCTCAGCGGTCCTATCTTATCAAGGCTTGCATCAGCATGGGTCAGCGACGAATACGTCGCCAAAAGCCTGAATGAGACGTTCCAACCCCAAGAACTCGTTTCAGGATATGCCAGCCATATTGGCATACCACTGATCTTGCGTCCCTCTTCCTTAATGGCAAATGCGCGTCAACGTAAAACCCTAAAGGAAGATCTGCGCGCGATATCGGATCAATACGCCGCTCTCACCCTCCCACTTGAGATCGTGCACGGCGATACGGATACCATTGTCCCGCTTCATGTTCACTCTAAGCGCTTGGTTGAAGACGTGGAAGGTGCAAATCTGGTCACGCTTGAGGGGATTGGCCATATGCCGCAGCATCTCTCACATGATGCCGTAATTGCAGCAATTCATCGCGCGGCGTCACGTGCGGGTTTGCGTTAAGCGGCCCACTGCCCCATATAGATGTAAAGAACAGTTACATTAAGGATCCGGACAATGACCCTACCTTTTGACGGCGGTATCAGTGCGTTTTTCAATGACCTTTCACCAGAAAGTGTGCGTAACGCGATTAAGCGCTCTGACAAAAGCGATATCATCAGCACCAGCTATCCACATCAAGAACGGTTGGCACGTAAGGTCTATGAAGGGCAGTTGGCGAAGTTACAGATCGAACTGGTCAAAATGCAGGCTTGGGCCAAAGAAAACGGTTCACGTGTTGCTATTGTTTTTGAAGGTCGTGATGCAGCAGGCAAAGGTGGGACAATCAAACGGTTCCGCGAGAACTTGAACCCACGCGGCGCACGTGTTGTTGCCCTGTCTAAACCAACTGAAAAAGAAATGGGTGAATGGTATTTCCAACGATATATCAAACACCTACCGACCGCGGGCGGCATGACCTTTTTTGACCGCAGCTGGTATAACCGTGGTGTCGTGGAACATGTGTTTGGCTTTTGTAAGCCAGAACAGCGCGAAGTGTTTTTCAGCCAAGTCAAAGACGTTGAAAAGATGATCACCAGTGACGGTGTACATCTGTTCAAATTCTGGCTGAACGTTGGGCGTGAAGAGCAGCTGCGCCGTTTCTTGGGCCGCGAAAGTGATCCGCTAAAACAATGGAAACTAAGCTGGATCGACGTCGAAGGCTTGAAAAAGTGGGATGAGTATTCTGCCGCAATCGCAGAAACGCTTGAGCGATCTCACAGCGATGTCGCCCCATGGACGATCATTCGCTCTGATGACAAACGCCGCGCGCGCCTGAATGCAATTCGTACAGTTTTGCACGCTCTGGATTACACAAACAAAGACCCCAAAGCGATTGGCGACGTTGATACTGCCATCTGTAGTGGGCCGGACATCTGGAATGTCTAAACGCGGCTATCATCACGGCAACCTGAAACAGGCCTTGATCGACACGGCGTTGACCCTGATCGAGACTAAAGGCCCAACAGGTTTCACGCTGTCCGAAGCGTCTAAAACGGCGGGTGTGACTCCTGCTGCGGTGTACCGCCACTTTGACGGACGCGAAGACCTGATCGCCGAAGCCGCGCGTCAGGGGTATGACATGTTCGCTGACCTGATGGAGTTTGCCTATCAATCAGGCCAACCCTCAGCCATGGCTGCGTTTGGCGCGACTGGGCGTGCCTATTTGGCATTCGCGCAGAAATACCCCGGGCACTACATCGCGATGTTTGAAAGTAGCATTTCGGTCAACCGAACACCTGAATTGGCTGCAGCCTCAAAGCGTGCCAATGACGTTTTGGAAAAAGCCGCTGCGGATCTTAGCGAGCATATTCCTGTTGAGAAACGACCACCTGCATCCATGTTCAGCGCACATATTTGGGCCATGAGCCACGGCGTTGTTGAACTGTTTGCCCGTAATTCGCCAGGACGCGCATCCCCGTTTCCACCAGAAGACTTGCTAGAAACTGGGATTGGAATTTATCTGCGCGGATTAGGGTTGATTGACGCGGACGATTAAGCGGCCAGTATCTGATCCATTGCACCCGCTGCAATCTCAAACGATTTAACCCGCGCTGCATGATCATGAATTTGACCTGTCAGGATCATTTCGTCGGGTTCGTAAATTTCAATCAAACTTTCCAAGTGTTTGCGCACCGTCTCTGGCGAACCGGTTGCTGAAACCCGTAGCATTGGTTCGACGCTGCGCCGCATTCTCTCACCAATCGCAGCATCAATGTCTTTCACAGGTCGTGGCAGCTTGCCTCGGGTACCCGTTTGCATACGCGCAAAGGCTTGTTGCATTGAGGTCCTTAAGTAAGCCCCCTCTTCATCACTTTCCGCAGCAAAGACATTGGCTGCCAACATAAAATATGGCTCGGCCAACGTAGCGGATGCCTTGAAGTCACGGCGATAAATGTATGCCGCCTCTTCCAACGCCGCAGGCGCGAAATGTGAGGCGAAGGCGTAAGGTAGGCCAAAATGTGCAGCTAATTGTGCACCGTACAGTGACGACCCCAAAATCCATATTGGCACATGCGTTCCCTCACCTGGCAATGCACGAACAGCGGCCTGTGGTTGGGGATCACCCAATAGGGTCATCAATTCATGCACATCAGCAGGGAAGTCATCGCTGCCAGTGCGGCGCAATGCGTGGTAAACAGCTTGGTCCCCACCAGGTGCACGCCCCAGCCCCAAGTCAATACGATCACCGTGAAGCGTGGCAAGTGTTCCGAATTGCTCGGCAATTAACAAAGGCGCATGATTTGGCAGCATGATACCGCCCGCGCCCACACGAATTGTATTGGTTTGGCTGGCGACATGACCGATCAACACCGAGGTCGCGGCACTCGCAATACCTGCCATGTTGTGGTGTTCGGCCATCCAGTAGCGGTGATAGCCTAGGTTCTCAGCCCTTTGAGCAAGATCAACCATATTCAACATCGCTTGGGCCGCGTCTGAACCTTCGGGAACAGGGGCAAGATCAAGGACTGAGAATTTCATAAGCAAGTTCCTATTGTTATACTCAATCTAGGCACACCTAAGGGCAATCACCAGTGGCATGCCCTAAGCAAACGAAAAAGGGCGCGCCAATCGGCACGCCCCATTCCAAAATCGTAAGTAAAGATTAACGCTTAGAGAACTGGAAGCTCTTACGCGCTTTTGCTTTACCGTATTTCTTACGCTCAACAACGCGGCTGTCGCGTGTCAAGAAGCCAGCAGCTTTCAACGCACCGCGAAGGGATGGGTTGAAAAGTTGCAATGCTTTGGAAACACCGTGCTTAACCGCACCAGCTTGACCAGAAAGACCGCCACCTTTGACAGTGGCAACCACGTCAAATTCGCCTTCAACACCAGCAATGGTGAAAGGCTGTGCTAGGATCATTTGCAAAACAGGGCGCGCAAAGTATTCGTTTTGCGGCTTGCCGTTTACGGTAACTTTACCTGTACCAGGCTTGATCCAAACGCGTGCAACCGCATCTTTACGTTTGCCTGTTGCGTATGAACGGCCCAATGAGTCGATTACTGGCTCACGTGGAGTCAATTCGATTGCAGGTGCTGTGGCTTCGCCGACAACAGCTTGCAAGTCTTCGAGTGTGTTGATTTCGTCAGACATGCTCATGCGCTCCGTGTGTTTTTAGAGTTCATGGATGCAACATCCAAAACTTCTGGGTTTTGCGCTTCATGTGGATGCTCAGCACCAGCATATACACGCATGTTTGTCATGATTTGACGGCTCAGGCGGTTGCCTGGCAACATACGTTTCACAGCCAAAGTCAGAACGCGCTCTGGGTATTTGCCCTCGAGGATTTCTTCTTTTGTACGTGACTTGATGCCACCTGGGTGGCCAGTGTGCCAGTAGTGGTGCTCTTGACGTTTGTTACCAGTCAACTGCACTTTTTCAGCGTTGATGACGATAACGTTGTCGCCGCAATCCATGTGCGGTGTGAACGTTGCTTTGTGCTTGCCGCGAAGGCGCATAGCAATAATCGAAGCCAAACGACCCAACACGATGCCTTCAGCATCAATGATGATCCATTTTTTTTCGATATCTGCTGGTGTTGCAGAAAAGGTTTTCATGGCAGGATAGTCCTGTTTTAGGTGAGTGAGCAGGTCGAATGACCAACTCTGGTAAGTGATGAGCGGCTTATATAGCAAGTGCGAGCGTGATCAAGCACAACAATCATGTTTTAAACAAGTAAAAACAACATGTTAAAAATAAGGTATTAAAGTACCCCATAAAATTTGAGCTGTCTAAACCCAATAACGCCTCTTGCAATCAATCCCAATGGCTTGCACATATTTTACAAGCCTCAATTTGACGTTTTAAGTGAGTTTTACATTTCATAACGCCCCCCACCTCACCAATCCTTGCCGCAGTCGTATTGATGATCACCGCAACCTTTGTGGGGATGCTGCCTGTTGTGAAGCTGATCAAGGTATATGAAGGCCATCATGAGTTAAAACAGGGATCCGCAGGATGGATTCGCACAATAGCTGGTTGGTCAATGATTGCGTTTTGGTTGATGACCACGTGGTTTATCGCAACCATCATTGGTGATTGGGGCGTATCTGGTGATTTACAGGGTGCCGTGGACCGCTCTTGGCTTCGCCTTCGCATCCTGATTGAAATTGCGGCTGCACTCGCGGACTCCGATTGATGGACACCACCAACGCCACACAGCCTGATCTTCAATGCCCAACTTGTGCTGGACAGTGCAGCTATTCCCCAACCTATCGCGGACTAGAGTGTGCGAGCTGTGGCAATGTCCATGATTTGAAAACGGATGATGATTACAAGGCGGCGGAAGAACTAGGCTATGATCCAAACTTGACTGAGGAGGATCTGCCAGACCTAAGCAAAACCCGTGCGCATCACTGTAACACATGTGGTGGGGATGTTTTATTCACGGGCCCTGCTCTGTCTGAACGCTGCCCTTATTGCGATGGACCCGTTGTTTTGAGTACGCAAGACACCGGTTATGAAACGATGGCTTTGATCCCGTTTGAGATCGACGCAATGTATGCCCAACACCAGACCCAAGCCTGGGTGAAACGACGCGTTGCTGCCCCCAATGATTTGGAGGGTATCGTCGCAAAGGCACGGGTTGCAGGGCTTTATGCGCCGTTCTGGACCTTTGATAGCGAAGAAGCCGTCGAGTATTGGGCCCAGTACACCGTTGGCAGCAGCAGCAACCGTCGGACAAAGACGACCAAGGGCAAAATGAGGATCAGTTTTGATGACCTCCTAATGCCCGCATCACCCCACGTGACCCCATTGATCCGCGATGGGATTTTGCACGACTTTGATCCAAGCGCTCTGCGCCCATACCGCGAAGGCTATCTGGCCGGATTTGCAGCAGAGCGCCACCACCAAAGCGTCGCCGACGGGTTGGATGCAAATGAGGCTGACAAGCGGTTGTTGATACGCAACCGGATCAAACAACATATCAACAAATCAGGCGTGAATAACCTTGGATACCACACTCACACATCAGGCATTCATTATCGCCGTATCCTCTTGCCCGTTTGGATTTTGCACTATGAATACAAAGGCAAGCCAATGAAGGTTGTTGTGTCAGGTATCGACGGACGCACCTATGGGGAGCGCCCGTTTTCCATTCCTAAGATAGCAGCCTACTCTGGGCTGCTTTCAGCCATTGCGACTGTCATTGGTCTAGCGTGGGGGGCTGGTGGCTTGCTATGACGATCAAACGCCGATCTGTTCTTGCGGATTGTCCAATAGATCACGAAGACGGCCAATAGCTGCCTCAAAGCTCTCTAAGCTCACTCCAGCATTGATGGCAAAGCGCACCGCATGGGGTACACGCGCATCGCGACATGCGAACTCTTCAGCAGGGCGAATTTGCACGCCCACCGCTTCGGCTGCCTGACAAAATGCACCTGCGCGCCAACCCTCTGGTAATTTCAACCAAAGAAACGGCACATCTTTGCGCCAATGCAGGTCATAGCCGCCAAGGATATTTACAGCGATTTCTACAAATGCATTGGTCCCCATCCGTGCCTTTGTCGTCAGTGAATCCAGCTGTGGATGAACAAGAAGACGGGCACAAAGGTCAGTGATAGGTGTCGCCAACCCAAAGAATGAGTGCTCTGCCGCCCGGCGCAGTTTAGGGCCCTTGCCCTCAGGCGCTACGGCAATACCAATGCGCAAGGATGGCGTAACCGTTTTAGAAATCGAAGACACATACCAACCACGCTCAGGTGCAAGCATTCGATAGGTAGGTGCCTCGGCAGCGCCCATGCGATAACAATCATCTTCCAGTATTTGCAGATCGTGTTTGCGCGCAATCTCAACAATCTCTTTTCGACGGCTTTCCGGTGTGAAGCCACAGGTGGGATTATGAACCTCAGGCGACGTGCACAGAATTTGCGCCTCGTAGGCATCACATGCGGCGGCTAGCGCTTCGGGAATGATCCCGTCCTTATCCATTGCAATTGGCACAACATTTACGCGTAGCAATTCAGCGGCACGGCGGAAGCCGGGGTATGCGAGTTCTTCAACCAATACAGTCGGGCGGCGCCCCTTTAGAACCGCCTGCATCACAATCAGGATCGCGTTTTGCCCGCCATTAGTCAAAGTCAGGTCTCCCTCACGAAACCCACCCAGCGGCGCGTTTTTCAACCAGCTTACAGCCGCTTGGCGCGCAGACAGTGAATTTTGACGACTAGGGTAATGCATCATGCCTGACGGTGGATCGTGGGCAATGTCTGACAGCAATTGACGGATCAAGCTGGCTTGCCCCACGTTGGGCAAGTGTGGGGAAAACAGGTTCACCTGATAGGTTTGCTGCTCTTCATCGTGGATCGCTGAGTCTACCTCAATCGGCATAAATAGCGGTGCAAAGCTGCGTTTGGACGCCACAAATGTTCCGCGACCAACTTCGGCTGTCAACATCCCTTCGTCAGTCAGGATAGTATAAGCACGGGCAACGGTTCCCGGCGTAATACCCAACTTCCACGCCAAATCACGGACAGGTGGCAGTTTTGCCCCCTCCGCCAATTCGCCGCGCGCCACACCATCGCGGATGGTCTGCGCAACCGCTTTGTACTTAGGTCCAGCCCCATCCGTGAGGGTTGGCTGCCAAATTGTATCCATTACAATGTTTCCATAGATTCCTTGTACCACAATATGTATCAACAACAATGACGATAACGTCAAAT
>JAGSGK010000118.1 GCA_023955215.1 Paracoccaceae bacterium | reverse complement strand
CCTTGTCCGCGGTCTTCAATGTCGCCCGTTTCGAGTGGGTAATTGTGTTCTTGATGCATGCTAATGCTTAGCACGTCATCACGGTCATAAAAGATCGCTTCTGTGCCGTTGCCGTGGTGTACGTCCCAATCCAAGACAGCGACGCGACCAGCCAATCCTTTGGCCTTGGCTGCTTCAATTGCAATCGCGATATTTGCCATCAGGCAGAACCCGTTTGGTTGATCTGGTAGGCAATGATGGCCAGGGGGGCGTGACAGGGAATAGGCGTTGTCGATCTCACCAACAAGGACCGCTTCAACGGCCGAAGCACACAGGCCCGCGGAAAGGGCCGCAATCTCATACCCACCTTTGGCAAAGGGAGCGTTGGGACCCATTTCACCGCCATGCGCATCCGACAGGGCCTTGAAGGCGTCCAAATAGCTCTCTGGATGAACACGCAGCAAATCTTCTTTGCTGGGTTCGGGTGCTGTGCGCAGTTCTAACTCTTGGGTTAACCCTGTGACGTCCATCAAGTTTTTTAGACGGCGTTTGGTTTCTGGGCTTTCCGGTAAACCACCAGCAGCAAGGGGTTGGATCAACCCGCCAAGGGGCTGTGTGAAAGCATAATTACCGCCACCGTGCCAGAATGTGCGTTCATCCCAGTAAAACCCAGTTGTCATAATATGCTCCCATCCAAAGTTGGACAAAGCGTGGCCTAGGGCGCACGCATTGTCCAGTTGTTAGGGGTCGGCTCTGCTAGACAGCTGGACGCACCATGCCAACAATATCGTAGGTCTTTTGCAAAATTGGCGCTGTGATTTCGCGAGCCTGCAATGCACCTTTGGCAAGGATGCGGTCGATCTCGGCAGGGTCACTCATAAGACGGGCCATTTCACCAGAAATTGGCGATAGTTTTGCAACGGCCAAGTCGGCCAACATAGGTTTGAATTCACCAAACTGTTTACCGCCAACATCGGCCAAAACCTGATCCACAGTCATGTCTGCCATTGAGGCATAGATGTTGATCAGGTTGCGTGCTTCTGCACGATCCTCAAGACCTTTTGCCTCAGATGGCAAGGCGTCTGCGTCGCTTTTGGCTTTGCGAATTTTCTTGGCAATCGTGTCTGCATCATCTGTCATGTTGATACGGCTGGCATCTGATGGATCGGATTTGGACATTTTCTTGGAGCCATCACGCAAAGACATCACGCGGGTGGCGGCACCCTCGATCACAGGCTCTGTCATCGGGAAAAAGTCGACGCCGTAGTCGTGGTTGAACTTTGCTGCGATATCGCGTGTCAGCTCAAGATGTTGCTTTTGGTCATCACCTACTGGAACGTGCGTCGCGTGATACACAAGGATATCTGCTGCCATAAGCGCAGGGTAGCCAAACAGGCCCAGAGACGCCGCTTGAGAGTTTTTGCCAGCCTTGTCCTTGAACTGGGTCATGCGTTGCATCCAGCCCATGCGCGCGACGCAGTTGAAGATCCAACCTAGCTGGGCGTGCTCTGGCACTTGGCTTTGGTTGATTAGAATTGATTTTTCGGGGCTGATACCTGAGGCGATAAAACCAGCAGCCAATTCACGTGTGTTGTGCTGTAGGGCCTTTGGATCCTGCCATACTGTGATCGCGTGAAGATCAACCATGCAATAGATCGACTCTGCGACCTCGTCTTGCATTGTGACGAAACGTTTGATGGCACCAAGGTAGTTGCCAAGGGTCAGGCCGCCAGACGGCTGAATGCCGGAAAAGACGCGGGGTGTGAATGTCGTTTCGGTCATCTTGTTGTCCTCACTTTGGGGCAAACCCTCTGGGCAAATCTGCTTTGCTGGCTTACCCATGGGGCAAAGAGACGTCAACAGGCGCTCTGATTTGATAATACCGGAGAGCCGTCCATGCACCAAGATCACAACGCGCCGCCATTCAATCCAATGCCACCTGTTGTCTGGGTTTTGTTCCTTATTTTGATGGGGATTGAAGTTGTATTCACTCTTGGTGAGCAAGGCATCGTTGGCGGTGCGCGGGCCGTGGGATGGCGCCTTGGCGCGATCAGCGACTATGGATTTTCGGGCGTGGCGTTTGATTGGATGGTCAAGAACGGGCAGATGCCGTTCGAGTATGTTATCCGCTGCTTCAGCTATATGTTCCTCCACGGCAGCTTCACCGCGGCTATCTTCTCTGGCGTTATTTTGTTGGCGATGGGTAAGCTGGTTGGCGAAGTAATGGGACAGTTGGCTGTCATTATTCTGTTTTTTTTCAGTGGCGTATTTGGCGTGGTGATCTTTGGGTTGCTTACGGATCAGGCATGGCTGATTGGCGCGTACCCCGGTGTCTATGGCCTGATCGGAGCCTATACATTTTTACTGTGGCAACGGGTTGCGGGGCAGGGGATGCAACAGCTGACGGCGTTCCGCCTCATCGGATTCTTGATGGGCATCCAGCTGATATTTGGTATTTTCTTTGTCACGGGACAGGATTGGGTCGCTGAATTGGCAGGGTTTATTTGTGGGTTTTCATTGTCAGTGATCGTCATGCCAGGGGGCATTGCAAGGCTTCGTGCCGCCATTCAACGCAACTGATTATCTACGTTTAACTGCCTTTTTGAACTCTGACATTTGGAACGCGCCGATAAGGTGGCCTGTCACAAAATAGGCAGCAATACCGATTGATATCAACGCGATAAGAGCGATGTAACGCACGCCCGCCATGCCAAGTGCAGAGGCCAATGCGACATGGGCAACCATCAAGACACCGCCCATAACAACAGAGGCTGCGGTGATGCGCCAAAGGCGCTTGCGCAGCTGTGCATCAAAGCGGGCAACATCGCCCATGCGCCGTGCGCCGATCAGCAATAATGCCACCATAGCCCACGCCGCGACGGTTGCTGCGATGGCGGGTGCGGTCCAGCCGATGATAGGGGATAGGCCCAGTGCAAGACCCGCATTTATCACCATCGCGACCAATGCAAACCGGAAGGGGCTACGTGTATCTTCTCTAGCAAAATAAAGGGGTTGCACGAATTTTTGGATGACGAAGGCGGGTAATCCTAGCCCGTAAATACTGACGGCAACGGCGATGGCTGCGGCGTCATCGGGGCCGGTTTGGCCGCGTTCAAACAAGACGGAAACCAACGGTAGAGGAATGACCATCAAGGCGATGGAGCAAGGGATTGTGAGAGCGAGCGAAATTTCAGCAGCCCGCGAAAATGCAGACTTTGCCCCCTTGTCATCACCCGCTTGAAGGCGCCGCGCGAGATCGGGCAACAAGACGATCCCGACGGCAATTCCAACAACGCCAAGGGGCAATTGATACAGGCGGTCGGCTGAGAACAACCAGCTCACTGCGTTCTCAAATTGACTGGCGGAAAACTGGCCCACAACAAGGTTAATTTGCATCACGCCAGACGCCAGCGCGGCAGGGACTGCGACCACGATCATCTTGCGCATATCAGGCGACCAACGCGGCATTGCGGGGCGAAGAGCGAAGCCTGCGCGACTGGCTGCAATCCATGTGAGCGCGAGTTGTGCGATGCCAGCAAATGGAACGACCCAGACGATCCAAACAACAACTTCTGCGCCCATGATATTTGCGCCAACCATTGCTGCAATCATGAAAATGTTAAGCAAGACAGGCGCTGCAGCAGCGGCGGTGAAACGCCCTGTTGCGTTCAATACCCCAGAAAACAAGGCGGAAAGTGACATGAAAAAGATATAGGGAAAAACAATGCGGCCAAAGCCAACGGTCATATCAAAGCGGCTGTCACCGACAAATCCACCTGCGGTGAGCCAGACCAGCGCCGGCATGAAGATCATGGAGATACCGACCAAAACCAGCACGACAAATGACAATCCAGCAAGCGCATCTGTGGCGAATTTATGAGCGTCTGAATCCGCCTCTAACTTCTTGGAAAACATAGGCACAAAGGCCGCGTTAAACGCACCTTCGGCAAAGAAACGGCGAAACATATTGGGCAGACGAAAGGCCGCAATGAAAGCGTCCATGATGGGGCCGGGGCCGATCAAAGACAGCAGTAAAATTTCGCGGATAACACCGAGGACACGCGACATGAGCGTCCAAAATCCTACGGTTAAAAAGCCAGACAGCATTCGGATTGGTTTCACGGAATTGTTGGCCTCATATGGGTGATTAAGACAGTGACTAACGGGTTGGATAGGGCGCTGGCAAGGGGAACGTGCGCATTGTTAACCCATGTGTTGCAATGGGTTTACGGTGTAATTGCCCATGAAATTCAGCACCCAATGTGCAGTTTAGGGTCTGATCTGTACAGTTTGACCAACGTGATTTGGGTGACTTTTGATTGGATTTGGACAGACTGCACAGTTCAGGTCAGATTTTGTACAGTTTGGGCGTTTGGTCGAATTTCGGCCGCCCAAATGGTTAATTCACCCTGATTTAGCACCCGTTTTTCCAAACCCATCTGGCCCCGCCAGAAAGTCTAGAAAGCTGCGCACTTTGGCGGGAAGAAAACTGCGGTCGGGATAAATCGCAGTCAACGGAACGCGGGGGTACCCCATTTCTGGCAGCACGGTTTCCAGTCGTCCACTTTCCAAATCATCAGTGGCAAGCCAATGGGGGAGGAATGCAAACCCCATCCCTTGGCAGGCCCCAAGGTGGATCAGAGTTTCGTTGCCTGTCTGAAGGACAAGTTTCGATTTGATGTCTATTGCGCTCTCGCCTTTGCCATAACGGATGCGACCGCTTGCGGCCATCGCGTCATAGATCAAGAAGGGCGCACCGTTTAGATCATCTGTGGTTTTGGGGCGGCCAACGGTTTCTAGGAACGCAGGTGCTGCCACCAACGGGAATTCCACCATCGTAAGTTTGCGTGCGATAAATCCCTCGTCCAAAGTTTCAGTGACGCGCAGGGCCAGATCAACGCCTTCTTCCACAAGGTTGATTTTACGACCACTTAGATCAAGGTCCAAAACCACGTTTGGGTTTTGGACGTGATAGGCGGATATGATGCGGGCGAATGTTGGGTTGGCCATCCAAACAGGCATACTGACCTTTAACGTTCCTGTTGCAGCTAGGGTGGTTTCGGACACTTGGGCATCGGCCTCTTCCAATCCCTCTAACAAGGGGCGGACTGTCATCAGGTAACGCGCCCCTGCTTCGGTCAGGCTGACATTGCGGCTGTTGCGGTTGAGCAGCCGTGCGCCAACGCGCCCCTCAACATGTTGCACATGTTTGCTGGTCATTGCGGGGGACAGGTTCATGCGGTCTGCAACCGCCGCAAAGCTTTTGTATTCAGCGACTGCTGCAAAGACCCGCAGGCTTAGAAGGGTGTCCATGTCAATTCACTCTCAGTATATGGTACATCAAATGTTTAGCTGATGATCTCCTTTTGGGAAAGCTTTAACTAGGGCTACAGAAATCAACGTTTGTGTCGGCAGATGGTCTGTTGGCGCAGCACTCAAAAGGTAAAAACAAATGATAAATATCTTCACGCCATCAGGTGAATTCTTCTCAAAAAAGTGGCATATCGGTCTGTGGGTCGCCCAAGGCGCGCTTGCCCTTTTGTATCTGATGTCAGTCTACATGAAGCTGATGCTGTCACCGGCTGAAATGGTGCAAATGGGCATGGCATGGGCAGAAGGTGCGCCAATGGCATTGATCCGCTTCATCGGCATCGTAGAACTGCTTGGCGTTATCGGCATCATTGTTCCCGTTGCGACCCGCATCATGCCACAGATGGCGATCTATGCGGCCATGGGCCTTGCTGCCATCCAGCTTTTGGCGATCCCGTTCCACGTCTTTCGGGGTGAATTCGCAGCCCTACCGTTCAACCTGATCTACCTTGGTTTGGCTGTGCTGATCATCTGGGGCCGCACTCGTAAAGCTGTGATTACGCCGCGTACTTAATAAGCGATAGCGCTCCAAGCAGGTGTTGATCTGCTTGGAGACGCAGTTGAAAGGAAAGCAGATGCAAACTGATACATTGAAAACGACAGAACCTGCCGATCATCTTTCGTGGGGTCTGATTGAATTACAGGTCACTCACCTTGAGCGTTCGGTTGCGTTCTGGACGGACGCGATTGGTTTTCAGGTCCGTTCCCAAGACAGCGAAAAGGCTGAACTGGGCACATCGGACAAAACATTGGTTACGCTGCATGCGGGTGCCACATTTTCTGTGAGCCCACGGTACCGCGGCATGTATCACATCGCCATTGGGGTTCCTGATCAAAACGAGCTGTCACGCATTCTGGCCCGCTTCATTTCCAAGGGCATTGGCGTTGCGCCGACGGATCACCTTGCGTCTAAGTCCCTTTATATCAGTGACCCTGATGGGCTTGAGATTGAGATCGTTTTGGAAACGCCAGAACGCTTTGGCCGCTTTGGTGATATGTCACGCGGTCTTGTGATGTATAGTGCTGATGGGCAGCCCCACAGTGGGCGCGAAGCCTTGGATGTGCGCGCAGAGTTGGTCCACGCGCAGGGTGCCGATCTAGAGGCACCACTGTCGGACGGGGCCATCGTTGCGCATATGCATTTCAAGGTTGGTGATCTTGAGCCCGCAGTAGAATGGTTTGAGGGCATTGGGTTCACGCGCAACCTTTTGCTGCCCAACTGGGGCTTTGGCGATTTATCCGCGGGACCAACCCTGCGCCACCGTCTTGCGATGAATGTTTGGCAAAGCAAAGGATCGCCTGCGGCGCCTGAGGGTATGGCACGTTTGCTGTGCTATAAGCTGCATGTGCACAGGGCGTCGATCATCGACAATGCGCTGGGCTTTGCCCCTGCGGGTGATGGGCTGGCGGCGACGGACCCTGCGGGTGTCGAGGTCACGTTGGTTCCGGCCTTTGTGAACGCATAGATAGAGTTAGGCATTGGGCGGGGTTTTGATCCGCCCAATGGATTTGTCAGCTGCTTTGCTGGCTGCGTTCGTGGAAAACGAAGCCAAGGAAGTTCAGCAAGATTTGCGCCGCTAGGATCGCGGTGCCGCCTGTGTGGTCATAATCGGGGGCGACTTCGACCAGATCGATCCCGACGATTGCATGGCGTTTGGCAACCGCTTGCAGCATCTCCAGCACTTCGTAATACAAGAACCCCCCGTGGCTTGGCGTTCCTGTGCCCGGCGCGATAGAGGGGCAGAAGCCGTCGATGTCTAGGGTGACGTAAACGCGGGCCTTTTCGGGGATGCGGTCGATGACGCCTTGTGCGCCAAGATCGCGCATTTGACGCACAGAAATAATATCGGACCCCATTTTACGCGCGTCCTCGTACCCTTCTTTGGCGGTGGAGGAGACGTTGCGAATGCCCACTTGGGTCAGCCCCGTAACATATGGTTTTTCAGCCGCGCGGCGCATGGGGTTGCCGTGGCCGTTGCGCACGCCGTGACGTTCATCGACGAAATCAAGGTGAGCGTCGATTTGCAGGATGTGGATTTCGCCGCGCCCCTCGAATGCATCAATGCAAGGGATGTTGATCGAGTGATCGCCTCCGATGATGACAGGAAACGCCCCTGCATCCAGCATCGCGTTTACGCCTGTCTTGATGTTCTCGTGGCTTTTGGTGGTGTCGGTGTGGACGATGTCCGCGTCGCCCAGATCAACAATGCGCACGTCCGATCCCAGATAGGTTGCGTCGTCTTCGTGGTCATATGCGCCACCGTGGCCAAAGCTGAACAGGGTGGATGCCTCACGCACTGCACGTGGGCCAAACCGCGCGCCCGCGCGAAACTGCGTGCCAAAATCATAGGGGGCCCCAAGGACTGCAACGTCTGCGTCGATCTTGGTCCAGTCAGAAACGTAGGGGCGTTTGCCGAAGGTTGAAATGCCAACGAAAGGCAGGTCTAGGCGTCCTGATTCATAGCCGTGTTTGGACATGGTTGAGGTCTCACTGTTAGAGCAAAGGGAATGGTATTTCCCTTTACCCTAAGTGTGAAAATCATACAGAGCCAGTGAATTCAAAACGATCAGGCGTTAGAGCGTTTTGCACCGTCAGTGATCGCCTCGCGCAGCTTTTTCTCAAGAGTCGCTTGCTTGTCCAAAGACCGGTATTTCAGGCCGAACATATCCTTGACGTAAAAGGTATCAACGGCCTGTTCACCATAGGTCGCGATGACCGCGTTGGCGATGTAGACATTGAGCGATGCAAGGGTGCGCGTCAGGTCGTGCAACAGGCCCGGACGGTCACGTGTGTCTACCTCGATGATGGTATAAATCTCAGACCCATCGTTATCAAAACTGATGTGTGTTGGGACCTTGAAGGCACGTTCGCGTTTCTTGACCTTATCACGATCTTTGATTGCCTCGCGTGTCACCACTTCACCCATCAAGGTTTTGCGGATCATCTCGCGCAGACGCGGTAGTTTTGATGCTTCAAAGGGCTGGCCATCGTTGTCTTGGATCCAGAAGGCATCCGCCACATATCCGTCTTTGGTTGTGTAGCTGCGCGCATCCACAACGTTGGCACCAACAAGTGCCAGCGCTCCAGTAAGACGTGCAAAAATCCCAGGATGATCGGCCATGATAAAGCAGGCGCGGGTTGCATCGCGATCTGCATCTGGGTGCAGGTCCATCCGAATTTCGTCTTCAGATGTGTTGCGTAGAAGATTTGCAAATACAACATGGGCTGTGACGTGATGACCCTGCCAATAGG
>JAGSGK010000166.1 GCA_023955215.1 Paracoccaceae bacterium | reverse complement strand
GACGGTTACAACTTTGATCTGACCAAAGAGGATGCGTTGCACGCCTATAATCGTCACTTGGTGAGCTATCTGCGCACCTATGAACGTATGGGTTTGCAAGCGATCCCAATGCGTGCGGATTCTGGCCCAATTGGTGGCGATGATACGCATGAATTCTTGGTTTTGGCTGAAACAGGTGAATCTGAGGTATTCTACGATAGCGCAGTGACTGACCTGACGTTTGGGGACCGCGACATCGACTATGATAATGTCGAACAATGTGCGGCCGTGATGGAAGAATTCACAACCAAATACGCCCGCACGGACGAAACGCACGATGAAGCGCTGTTTAATGAGGTTCCTGAGGACCGTCGCATGACGGCACGCGGGATCGAAGTAGGTCAGATTTTCTACTTTGGCACTAAGTATTCGGAAGCGATGAAGGCCACAGTTCAAGGCCCTGATGGTAAGCCCGTACCAGTTCACATGGGGTCACACGGGATCGGTGTAAGCCGCCTTTTGGGTGCAATCATTGAAGCCAGCCACGATGATAAAGGCATTATTTGGCCAGAAGGCGTCACGCCGTATCACTGTGGTATTGTGAACCTGAAGCAGGGTGACGAAGAAGCAGATGCAGCTTGTGATGCGCTATATAAGTCGTTGACTGCCCTTGGTTTGGAACCCCTTTACGATGACCGCAAAGAGCGCGCTGGTGGCAAGTTCGCAACTATGGATCTGATTGGTTTGCCTTGGCGCATTACGGTTGGTCCTCGTGGCTTGAAGAATGGTGTTGTTGAGCTGACCTCGCGCCGAACCGGTGAGAGTGAAGAGATGACGCCAGAATTGGCAGTGCAGAAGATCGCAGAAATCTACGCGGCGCTATAGCTCAAGAAAGGGAGGTGATGCGATGATCGTTCGTGCAATCACGCTTGCTGTTGGCTTGGCCGTCGGTGCTGGCACCTCCCAATTTCCTGAGTTCAGTCAGCAATACGCGCAACGGTTGGGCGGAGCCGTTGACGCACTGAGCGAGGTCGTTGCAGATTTCGACACTTCTGCAGCCGCAGAAGGACTGTCGCGTTCTGAAGCGCTAGAACAGATGACCGGAGCCGATTTTATCGAACGGCGTCGCACCGATATGGAACGTACTTTTGACCGTCATGCGATTTTGACGGAAGATTTGAGATTATTGGCTGAGGCTGGTCCATTCATGCGGGCCTATCACGCGGCCCGCTTTACCGATGGCGATGTGGCAAGCGCGGCATGGGATGCGTTTCAGCCTGCTGTCCCGCTGAACCTGACGGGCGCAATCTTTGCCGGTTTTGGCTTTTTCGTTGGCTTGATCACAATGAGTAGTCTTTTGGCGGTTATTCGCTGGCCGTTTCGCCGACGCACGGCTTGACCACAGCGTACAAACGACACAGGTTGTCTGTAACTGAGCATACCAAACAAGAAAGAGCCTAAAATGGCCAACACGCCCAAACCCTTTGCACCTTTCGAGTGGATGATTGCCTGGCGCTATCTGCGCGCGCGCCGCGCTGAAGGTGGCGTAAGTGTTATGACAGTTATAAGCTTGGTTGGGATCACACTGGCGGTTTTCGCATTGATTGTGACCCTTGCAGTGCGGTCGGGGTTTCGCGCTGAGTTTGTTGATACAATCCTTGGATCAAATGCGCATGTCACCGTCTATAATATGGGCGAGGTTCTAGACAGCGGCCAAATTGATCGCACGATCAAAGACTATTCCGCTATGGCGGAACGTGTGGCTGAAGTTGACGGTGTTATTCGTGTGGCCCCGCTAGTACGCGCGCAGGCGATGGCGAATTTGCGTCAATCGAACACGGGCATTGAGATTTACGGTATCTCTGTGGCAGATCTTTTTACAATCCCGCGGATTGCCAACCCCGAAACTTCATATGGCGATATCATGCGCTTTGACCAAGGCATTGCGATCGGGTCAGGCGTTGCGCGTGAATTGGGTGCAAGCGTTGGGGACAAAATCAAGATCATCTCGCCCAACGGCGTCAAGACTGCGTTTGGGACAAGCCCACGGGTCAATGCCTATGAGGTTGTTTATGTGTTTAGCGCCGGGCGCTACGATATTGATCGGACGCGGGCCTATTTGCCAATTCAGGATGCACAGGCGTTTTTTAATCGTGAAGGCGGTGCAACCGAACTGGAAGTCATGGTTGAAGACCCAGAAGAGATTGATGGTTTGATACCTCAAATTATTGCCGCTGCTGGCGATCGGGCTTTGCCCTTCACGTGGTTAGAAGCCTCTGGCGGGTTCCTGCGTGCGCTTGAGGTTGAGGACAATGTGATGTTCGTCATCCTATCCATCTTAGTTTTGATCGCTGCGATGAACATCGTGAGTGGTTTGATTATGTTGGTGAAGAACAAGGGACGCGATATTGGGATATTGCGTACTATGGGTCTAAGCGAAGGTTCGGTTTTACGGGTGTTCTTCATCTGTGGTGCTTTCACTGGGATCATTGGCACCGCCTTGGGGGTAATATTTGGCTGCTTGTTTGCGATTTATATCGATCCGATTTTCAGCACGGTAAATTGGCTCATGGGGGGCGGCGTTTGGGATCCTGCAATTCGTGGGATTTATGCTTTACCGGCGGAACTACACTTTGCAGATGTCATGTCTGCTGTCGCTTTGTCCCTTGGCTTGTCATTCATTGTAACGATCTTTCCAGCAAGACGTGCAGCCCGAATGAATCCTGTGGAGGCTTTGCGTTATGAGTGATCTAGTTCTTGAGCTGAGCGGGATAAGCAAAACCTACAATGTTGGTTTACCCAATGAGGTGCAGGTTTTGCGTGGCGTGGACCTAAAGGTCAAAGCCGGTGAAGTTGTTGCTTTGGTTGCCCCGTCTGGAGCAGGTAAATCCACGTTGCTTCATATGGCTGGTCTATTGGACACGCCTGATGCTGGTGACGTCATTTTTGGTGATCAAAACATGCAAGGTCTGAACGACGCGAAACGCACAGGGCTTCGCCGAGATGACATTGGTTTTGTTTATCAATTCCACCATTTGCTGCCTGAATTTACAGCACTTGAGAATATCGTGTTGCCGCAACTTGCTGCCGGCATTGGACGCAAAGCAGCCCATGAACGTGCGCTTGATCTCCTTGGCCGTGTCGGTGTGGCGGAGCGTGCAGATCACCGCCCTGCGGCGTTGTCAGGGGGCGAAGCGCAGCGCGTTGCGTTTTGTCGTGCCCTCGCAAACGGCCCACGATTGCTTTTGGGGGATGAACCAACTGGCAACCTTGACCCGACCACCTCTGATCAGGTCTTTGGTGCGTTGATGGAGTTGGTGCGCTCAACAGGGTTGGCAGCCGTTATAGCGACACATAACTTGGAATTGGCCGCTCGCATGGACCGGATCGTGCGATTAGATGCTGGCGTTTTGCGCAACTAACCTCATATTCAATCTGAATCCAAAAACTGCAACACCCATGGAGAATGCGCGATGCCACATGTCACCCTAGATGAAATTGAACAGGTTGTTTTAGCGGCGCTGCTTGAACATGGCGCAGACGCATTCCCAGCGGCGGAAGTCGCGCGTGCGGTGCGCAAAGCTGAGGCGCATGGGAACCGTATTTGCGGGCTGTACTATCTAGAAAGCTATTGTCAGCAATTGCGCACTGGTCGGGTGAAAGGGAACGTATCCCCTATAGTTTCCGCCCCGCGTCCGGCAACAATTCACGTCGATGCGCAATTTGGCTTTGCACAACCTGCGTTTGCTTATGGCCTTGTACCTGCGCTGGATGCTGCACGTCAGTTTGGGACTGCAACGTTGGCCATTGGTCATGCGCACACCTGTACGTCCTTGGGGTATTTTACCGAACAGGTGGCACGTGCCGGCTTCATTTGTTTTGGCCTGACGAACGCATCACCTATCGTTGCCCCCCCAGGCGGTAAAACGCGCGTCATCGGTACAAACCCGATCGCGTTTTCTGTGCCTGACGGGCAGGGCGGATTAGCCATGCAGTTTGACCAATCTACGACGACCGTCGCATTGGGCAAAATTACTATGGCTAAGGCCGCTGGTACCTCAATTCCTGAAGGGTGGGCCGTGGATAAAGACGGCAATCCAACGACGGATCCAGAAGCTGCATTGACCGGTTCGCTGGTTTCGATGGGCGGATACAAAGGCTGGGGTTTGGGTCTGATGGCTGAAATTTTGGCTGCTGGTATGACGGGCTCTACCCTTAGCCAAGACGTGAAACCACTGAAGGCACCTGAAGGACCACACCACGATTTGGGTCAGTATTATATGATCATCGACCCTAGTGTGTCTGATGGATTTACAGATCGGTTGGCCCGTATCGCTGAAGCAATCAGTGAAGACGAAGGCGCGCGTATGCCGGGCCAAGGGCGCACAGAAAGCGATCCTGTTGATGTCCCAGACGCAGTCTGGGCGCAGGCGATGGAACTGTCAGGCTTGAACGCGTCCTAAGCTACGTACAATTGGCTGACCTATGCGAGTTGGGTCAGCCAAACACCCGCAGCCATCAAGGCGATGCCTGAAGCGCGCGCCAACCCAAGAGGTGAGACTTGCGCGCCGAAAAGGCCAAAGTGGTCGATTGCAGCTGCGCTAATCAATTGTCCCAGCAAGACGAAAAAGACAGCGTTTCCGACCCCAAAATGTGGGGCGATGTAGGTTATGGTCAGCACATAAAACGCAACGAAAGCGCCTGCTAAAAACAGATGTTTGGGGGCGGACAGCAATCGGTTGAACCCTTCGGTTCCTGTTGCAACCATAACGACAAGACTGATGCTGAGCGCCACAATGAACAAGATAACGGCAGCGGTTGCTGGTGATCCGATATACTTGCCAAGTGCCGCGTTCAGGCCGGCAAGCAGTGGAATACCTATCCCAGCCAACAACATCGTTAAAGCGTATTGGGTCATCTCGATTTCCTATTAAAGCCTGCGGTCCGATACAGTCCAGCAAGACACTTATCTTTGGGGAAAGAACACTGGGCGTAGGTCCACAATTGCTCAAAGCTTACGACATAACGCAGGTGGTGCAAGCGATCTGACTGGAAACGGCGGAGTTTGACGTAAGGTCGGGGTTTATAACAAACGGGTGATGACTGCTTTTGGGGTCGCCAAATCCAACAGTTCGCGGCATCCTTGGCATTAATATTATGACTTTGGGGGCATTATGAAAAGACGCGTATTCATTCAGCAGATTGGGGCAGGGGTCGCATTGATGGGGGCTGGACCTGCGTTTGCACGCGACAGCGATATGCCCGACTACAAAATGCCTGAAGAGTTCTTGCCCCGCGAGGTCCGTATTTCTAACAAGCTTGCGCCTTATGAAATTCACGTCGATCCGGGACAACATGCGCTGTACTGGACGCTGCCTGATCGTATGGCGATCCGCTATGCGGTCGGAATTGGACGGCCCGGCCTGTATGAATCGGGTGAGTTTTATGTCGGTGCCAAGAAAGAATGGCCCAGCTGGACGCCGACCCCTGACATGATCAAACGTGAACCGGGTAAATATGCCAAATACAAAGACGGCTTGCCGGGTGGATTGAACAACCCACTGGGGTCGCGGGGGCTATACCTGTTCCAACCTGGGATCGGGGATACATATTTGCGTGTGCATGGAACGAACCTGCCCAAAACGATTGGGCGGCGTGTATCCAATGGCTGTGCGCGTTTGATCAATGATCAGATGGTTGAGTTGTATGACCGCGTGCCGTTGAATTCACGGGTGGTTATGTATCCGACGAGCGTGACCTAAGCGCCCGTTTTGTGGTCACGTTGGCCGGTAGCATGTTTCGCAGCATCGTGTGAAAGGCGGAATTGATGCTAGCGGTACTTATCGGAACTTAGGGCGGGGATTTCCCCGCCTTTTTTTGTTGCGGATATACGAAGGGTGGCGGGTTGAACCCCGCGCTACGTTTTTTGACTTTAAGTTTTACTATTCAATGTTTTCGCGCCTTCTCTTGAAGGGAAGAATTGGATATGGCCGTTACCTTTAAACATCCAACTCCTCAACAAACCGCGCGTTCTCTTGGATGTACTGGTAGCGCATCTCGGGTTTTTTACCCATCAGGCGCTCGACCAGATCATCCGTTTCGCCTGGCTCGTCATCGTCGATCGTGACGCGGATCAGTTTGCGTGTGGCGGGGTTCATTGTGGTGTCTTTCAGATCCTTGGCGTCCATCTCACCCAGTCCTTTAAATCGCGATAGATCGATCCGGCCTTTGCCGCCGATCCCTTTTTCGAGCCATTTGTCCTTTTCCGCTTCATCAATGCAGTAGACCCGTTTGGCCCCCTGCGTGATGCGGAACAAGGGTGGACAGGCAAGGTACAGGTGCCCTGCGTCGATCATGGGCCGCATTTGGGTAAAGAAGAACGTCATCAACAGCGCAGCGATGTGCGCGCCGTCGACGTCCGCATCGGTCATGATGATGATTTTGTCATAGCGCAGATCATCGACGTTGAATTTACTGCCCAGACCAACACCCAGCGCTTGGGTCAGGTCAGAGATCTCGGCGTTGCTGCCCAATTTTGAAGAGGCCGCACCCAGAACGTTTAGGATTTTACCACGCAGCGGTAACAATGCTTGGGTCTTGCGATCGCGTGCCATTTTGGCAGAGCCACCCGCAGAGTCCCCTTCCACGATGAACAACTCGGTCCCTTCGCGGGTTTTGGATGAACAGTCGGTCAGCTTGCCCGGCAGACGCAGTTTGGCGGTTGCT
>JAGSGK010000132.1 GCA_023955215.1 Paracoccaceae bacterium | reverse complement strand
CATCGTGGGTATGACGGCAATCCGATGGCGGTGCACCGTGCGGCGGGGAACGTGAAGGCCGAGCATTTCGCGGTTTGGCTGGCGATGTTTGATGCCGCGTTGAAGCAGGAGCTGCCTGCTGATTTGGCTGGGGCGTGGTCTGCCCTTGCGCACCGGATTGGACGTGGGTTGCAGTACGGTTTGGAGCCTGCATGCGGCAATGGTGGGGTGCCGAAGCTTTGACTGTGTTTGTCGGTCGATCGCCAAACCTTTGGTGCTCATCATGTTGTCGGAAACCGTAGCGGGTTACAGAAACTCCTGAATGTCGCGCATGATCAAATAGACAAAGTAACCGACGAGCAAAACAACGCATAACAAGGCCAAAGCGGTCTTTTTCGGGAACTTCATCTTTGGGCGGGTTTCTTTGTCCGTACGCAGCCAACGCGCCAGATCAAACAACAGTTTTGCCAACCAGATGATGATCACTGCAAACTGTAGCCAAGCAAATATGGCGTAGGGTATTACCGTCAGCCTGATCACCCAGCTCAAAATCAAAAAGATGAGAAAACCCAACGCGCTGGCGGGTATTGACGATGGTTTTAAATCTGGGATGTTGTTCATAAATGATACTCTAACTTGCAGTTGTATTCTGGCGCAAGCGAACGGCAGAATGGCCTTCGTAGACTTTGAAGGTAATCCCGTTCATTGTCATGTGAATATTCAAAATGGGCGGACAGTGGGGATGGACAGTTGAGGTGTTATTTTAGGGCCAGCCTGATGTGCTTTGGTGTTCTCTATGCTGGCCATGCACAGGCCGGGTGTCTTCAGGGGCAAGAGGCATTCACGTCATGCCAGATTGAGGGCAAAGACAAAGAAGTTTTTGTATGCTTTGACGATCAGATCGCGACCTATCGCTATGGGCCAAAAAACGGTGCTGCTGATCTATTTTTGTCAGAAACCATCAGGGACGTGGATTTTGAGCCTTGGTCAGGGTTTAGGCAAGGCGATCTACGAAAACGTCACGTTTTATAACGGCGAGTACAGTTATGATGTTTTTGGCGGGTTCGACCGGCCGTTTTCCGAGGAAGAGATGTTACTTCCAATCAGGCGTTTTGGGGGGATCGACGTTGCAAAGAACGGGGAACACCTCACTCGGATAGAGTGCGTTCCAGATACCGTCAGCTATGGTTTTGGTGGCGGGATTCATGACGCCAAAGTGGCGTTGGGTCTTGAGTGGGACGAAAACACAGTGACGTGGCGGACCGATCCAAATCACCCCATGGCTGAACCCGTGCGTGGCCCGATTTTGAAGATGGGCACCGAACTAAACGGGTTTGAGGATTGTCTGCCGCTTAAGGAACATAAGCTGTTCGGGATACAATTGGGTTATCAGGTTGGGCAGCTTGGTAAACTTGTTCCCCCAGTGGTGGGGCAACCAATCCCAGGACGCGGACCTGAATTTGAACGCTTCATGTATGACGGTCTTAGGATGGATACATTCCAAGGTGAGATTACCGAAATGTTTGCCACGACGTCGTTTTGGGAAATGCCTTCTGGCATTAAGGTCGGGTCAACACGTGGTGAGGTAATCGCCATTTTGGGACGCGTTCCAAATGGGGATGTCGCCACAGCCCGCACATTTGGGGCTCGGGTTTGCACGGATGGTGAAGATGGTGGCTTCGGACCCTATGTGTTGATTGAGTTTGGCCATGACAAGCGTGTGCAAGTTATCAATTTGGCGGCGTCCTCAGATTAATCTTTTGCAACTAAGAAGACTTCTAACGCAGTTGAGGTTCCTATCAAATAAGGATGGTTTGATAGGGTTGCTCCTGATGAAGTAGCGGTCTTTCGCAAAGGCTGAATTGTATGAATTCCTTAAGCTCATGAGCAGCAATGCAACGAAAGCCTGGCTTGACGGGCCGCAGCGCAGCATGGCCAACGGACGTGGGACGACAGCTATGGGCCGCCTCTACCGTGCAATCAGGCGCAATATTCGAAGGTTCTGTTCGTTTTACGCTAAATAAGGCAATCTAAGCTGGGCGAACTGGCTGAAATAGTTCTTGATCCTATTGACTTAGCACCTTGATGAACCAGGTCTCACCTCAGGAAAACAACCAACGCACCATACAAATAATTGAGTAGCCAAGCCTCACTCCCTTGCCGACAGATTGGAACCGCAAATGAAATTGTGCTTGATACTTGGGGATCAATTAAGCCCGAGCTTATCCAGTCTTGCGGATCATCACACGCAAACTGACGTAGTTTTGATGTGTGAGGTTCGCAGCGAAGTAACTTATGTGAAACACCATAAGAAAAAGATTGCCTTTGTCTTTTCCGCAATGCGCCATTTTGCGAAAGAACTTTCTGACGACGGATATGATATTCGTTATGTCAAATATGACGATCCAAACAACACGGGGTCGTTGATTGGTGAAGTGGCACGTATCATCACGCAGGAACCGATTACTGAAATCGTGGTAACCGCGCCCGCAGAGCACAGATTGCAAACAGAAATGGCGGGCTGGTCACTAGAGCTTAACCTGCCTGTCACGATCAAAGAAGATGATCGTTTTCTATGTTCGCCCGATGAGTTTTCTAGTTGGGCCGAGGGTCGTAAACAGCTGAGAATGGAATATTTTTACCGCGAAATGCGGCGTAAATATTCGATATTGATGGATCAGGATGGTCCTATTGGTGGTCAATGGAATTACGACGCTGAAAATCGCAAACCACCTAGTTCGGGGCTAGATGTGCCTGATACATTCCGCGCGCAGCCTGATGAAATCACACAAGAGGTTTTGGCGCTTGTCGAGCTCCACTTCCCGGATCACTTTGGTGATCTGTTGCCCTTTCACTTTGCCGTATCGCGAGATCAAGCGTTAGACGCATTGGGCCAATTTATCACCAAACGATTGAGTTTGTTTGGTGATTATCAAGACGCCATGGTCCAGAATGAACCATGGATGTACCACAGCCATATAGGGTTCTACCTTAATTGCGGGCTGTTAAACCCACTTGAGTGTATTGAACGTGCCGAAGCCGCTTATCACAAAGGTGTTGCGCCGTTAAACGCGGTCGAAGGGTTCATCAGACAAATCCTGGGATGGCGTGAATATGTGCGGGGCATCTATTGGTTGAAAATGCCTGACTACAAATCTGCAAACTTTCTTGATGCCAAAGGACCACTCCCTGATTTCTATTGGACAGCCGATACCCAGATGAATTGCATGCGCCAATGCATCACGGAGACGAAGCAGAACGCCTATGCCCACCACATCCAAAGACTAATGGTATTGGGAAACTTCGCATTGCTCGCAGGCATCGATCCTGATGAGGTCAATAACTGGTATTTGTTGGTTTATGCAGATGCCTATGAGTGGGTCGAGTTGCCCAATGTCACGGGGATGGTTTTGTTTGCGGATGGTGGGCTATTGGCGTCAAAACCCTATGCTGCCAGCGGTGCATATATCAATAAAATGTCCAACTACTGTGGATCGTGCAAATACAAGGTCTCCGTTAAAAACGGACCAAATGCCTGCCCATTCAATTATTTGTATTGGGACTTTATAGGCCGCAATGACGGCAAGTTACGTGGAAATCCACGTATGGGATTTATGTACAAAAGCTTGGACCGCATGAGTGATGAAAAACGCGATGCTATCCAAGAGGACAGTCGGCGTTTCTTTAATGCGATGGATTCCGATGAAAAAATCTGAGCTACCTATTAAGACATGCGCGATATGTGAAAGACCATTCACTTGGCGCAAGAAATGGGCAAAAGTTTGGGACGAGGTGCGCTATTGCTCTGAGCGCTGCAGACGTTCCCGCAATTTAAAATCTACGAGTGAAAACAAAGAAGCACCCAAATCATGACTGATCAAGACGTAGCCTCGAACGCTCAAGAACACTCCGAAACGGTCGCATTTGTACCGACACGGTGTGCAGGGCATGAGCGTTTGGAAAAATTCGCCGCCCGCACTGGAGCCCATTATGCTGGTCAGCGAAACTATGATTTTGGTTCGGGCAATCGCAGTTCTGTTTCAGCACTGTCGCCATGGATCAAACATAGATTGATCAGTGAAGAAGAAGTTTTAACGCAGGTCCTTGCGCAACACAGTCTCTCGGCGTCGATGAGCTTTGTTCAAGAGGTTTTTTGGCGCAGTTACTTCAAAGGGTGGATGCAACAACACCCAAGTGTTTGGTTCAGCTATCAAAGCGGTCTTGAGAGTGCGTATGCATCATTGCGGCGGAACAAATTCCACAAAGCTGATTTTGATGAAGCCATCGAGGGGCGCACAGGCATAGATTGTTTTGATCATTGGTGTGCCGAATTGAAATCAACAGGCTATCTGCACAATCATGCGCGTATGTGGTTTGCCTCGATATGGATATTCACATTGCGATTGCCTTGGGAATTGGGGGCCGACTTTTTCTTACGCCATCTGATTGATGGGGACCCAGCGGCAAATACCCTAAGTTGGCGATGGGTCGGTGGATTGCATACAAAGGGTAAAACCTATTTGGCCCGCGCTTCTAACATTGCACAATTCACCGGAGGGCGATTTGAGCCAACTGGGCAGTTGGCGATGACCACTGAACCTTTGATTGAGGACATTGATCACCCAATGGTGCCGCTGCCGCTCCCACAGCCGTTGCCGCAAGGCGATTATTTGCTATTGATCACACCACAAGATTGCCAGCCAGACCCCTTCACCTCAGGTGCACCAGTTGGAGTATTGGGTTTGCTACCTATGCCCCATTTCAAGCAAAGCGAACTAGTCCTCGCTTTTGAGCGGGGTGCAGTTGGCGATGCGATTACGCGATCTGCCGACAAGACTGCAGCCTTGAAGTGTACCCAAGATTGGAGCGCGGCCCTTATCGAAGCGGCACAAACGGCGGGTACAAATCAAGTTATTACACCGATGGCAGCCGTTGGTCCCGTAGCAACACATTTGGATACGGCAAAAACAGAATTGGCAAAGGCTGGTATCCGTCTTCACCAACACCAAAAAGCTTACGACACGCTTACATGGCCACATGCCACCAAGGGTTTCTTCAAACTTAAAAAGAAGATCCCGAGTATTTTGAACGATCTTGGGTTTTAAACCCAATAGAAAACTTGCCTTTCTGTGGCCTACCGCTACCTGCTGGTCATGAGAAAAACAAATGACCTGCCTCCAGAATACGTTAGCGAAATTGTACAAATGGCGTTGTCTGACCACGTCAGCTTTGCAAATATTCGGGCCGAATATGGGGTCACCGATAAATAGGTAAAAACACTGATGCGCGACACGCTGAAAAGCGGGAGTTACAAGGCCTGGCGAAAACGGGTCCGTGATTTTGGCGATCGAAGAGAAACCTACAAATAGATATTTTCGATTGCGATAATGAAACTACCGAAAAAATCGAAGAAGCGACCCGTATGAATCCTGCCGCGCAAATAGTTTGGTTTAAGCGTGACTTACGGGTCAATGACCACGCCCCTTTGCTTGCAGCGTCGTATTCTGGCGCACCTACCATACCTCTCTACATCGTAGAGCCAGAATATTGGAAACAGCCCTTTGCATCCCGACGCCATTGGCACTTCATTCACGATTGCCTTTGCGACTTAAACGACGATTTGGAAAAATTGGGCCAGCGCCTTATCGTAAGGGTTGGCGATGCCTGCGAAGTTATAAAAGAGCTTCATCAAGAACATCGTGTAAGCGATTTGTATGTGCATGAAGAGACGGGGAACCTATGGACATACCATCGAGACATAGCCGTACAAAACCTGTGTCTCGATGAAGGCATCGCGCTGAACGAGTCTCCCTCCAACGGGATTGTCCGTAGGCTGCGTAGCCGAGATGACTGGTCCAAAATTAGAAATATGCGCATGGCTGAAAATATACGACCTAAACCCAAGTCGTTGACCCAAATTGGCCTTTGCAAGGCTGATGTTTTGCCTGACAAAGGCGATCCCATGTTTGGCGATGTCGTGATCGGCAACGTGCAAAAGGGTGGTCGCAAACAAGCAATTGTTGATCTGCGCAGCTTCTTAAATCATAGGTCCCGCAAATACCTTTATCATATCTCTGCGCCAGATTTATCAGAGTACCATTGCTCGCGCCTATCCGCTCATCTCGCATGGGGCAGCCTATCTGTTCGCGAAGTCGCTCAATCCATAGCCAAACGTCGCGCTCAGTTGTCACCCGAAGAGAAAAACAGCTTTGGACGTAACCTGACAGCCTTTGGTTCTCGCTTGGCTTGGCGTTGCCACTTCGTCCAAAAGATCGAAGATCAGCCAAAAATCGAAACGCACTGCATGCACTCCGCTTTTGAAGGGTTGCGCGTGGATGAACACAACGACGCTCATTTCCATGCTTGGGCGAACGGTCAAACGGGTTACCCTTTCGTTGATGCCTGCATGCGCAATTTAACTGCTGAGGGATGGATCACCTTTCGAATGCGGGCAATGCTGGTCAGCTTTGCCAGCTATCAATTATGGCTTGATTGGCGGATGACTGGGCATCATCTGGCGGGGCTTTTCACAGATTATGAACCCGGAATTCATTATAGCCAGCTGCAGATGCAATCTGGCGTCACAGGCATCAATGCGATGCGTGTCTATAATCCGATAAAACAATCCATGGAGCATGATCCAAAGGGCACGTTTATTCGAAAGTGGGTCCCAGAGTTGGAAAATATACGGGGCGAGTTCATTCACGAGCCATGGAAGTATGAACCAACGCTTATTGACGATAGTCGATTTGTACTTGGGAAAGACTATCCCGCACCGATTGTTGATCAGGCGGCCTCGGCAAGAGCTGCGAAACTGAAGATTAACGATGTGCGGAATGGTCAGCAGTTTAGGAAAGTAGCAAACGCCGTATTTCTTAAGCTCGGCAGTAGGAAGTCTGCTTTAAAACGGAAGAGGCCTACTAAGCCAAAAAGCGGCACCCAGCTGTCATTATTTCAAGACAAATAACCGTAACATCACGGCGGTCATTGACGAGGCCGCGGCCAAAGGCGGCTTAGTCTGCACGGCTGACCTATGGAAGTCCTGTGCAACGCCCGAATGTCCACTTTGAGGAAGATGTGCTGCGGCGCATTGGCTACATGAAACAGCAGTAATGGGCCGCTTGCCCGTGACGAAGTATAGTATGACACAATAGATGGCTGTGACGGAGCCAAGTCGATAGTTTTGGCATTTGCAAACAAATTGGAAACACGGGAAAAACATGCTTTAAGCTCGCCAAGCAGGAAAGGATCTATCGTATCAATAAGTTCGCCCCAAAGACGCTATCATTAGCTCATCAAGATGTGGTTAAAAACACCCGTCGATGGCTTGAACAAATGGTAGTAGGATTAAATCTATGCCCATTTTCCTCAAGCGTCATAGACCAAGACCAAGTGTATTATGCCATATGTGATGCCACCGCGGACGAGCAACTAAAGCAGTTCTATGTGAATGAATTGCAGCGCTTGCTTGGGGCTGACGAAAATGACGTTGCCACTACCTTGCTCATGTTCACCCAAGGCCTAGAAGGGTTCGATGATTACCTCGCCTTACTCGATTGGTTTCAGCAACTATTAGAGCAGGCAGAACTGACTGAGCACGTGCAATTGGCATCATTTCATCCTCAATATCAATTTGAAGGTGTGGCTGCAGATGATCTTAGCCATTTTACCAATCGCTCACCCTATCCAACCATACATCTTCTGCGTCAAGGTCAGATAACTAAAGCCCTCGCTCACGTTTTGGACCCTCAGAAGATCTATTTAGATAACATAAAAACACTGAATGAACTTGGTCGCCGACAGGTCGAATTACTCTGCCCTTGGGGCGTGCAAAAGCAGCTTTAACAGTCTTGTAACCGTGAAGGTCGCTGGGGGCTTAGGACCAAAGACATCTTAACTAGGATAGAGATTGGCCAGTCTGTTTTGTTGCATTGCTATGGCTCAACCTTGTGCTGACCCGCCAATTCACCGCGCGTTTTGATTGGTCCGAATATCGTGTGTTCCATGCGGGTATTCTGGTTTCACAGGTTGCGGTATATAAGGTATG
>JAGSGK010000100.1 GCA_023955215.1 Paracoccaceae bacterium | reverse complement strand
TTTCACACTCATCACGCAACAGCATCGCCAATGCTACGATCGTCAAACAGATGCCGCCCACTATCCAGACCACAGGCACACCTTGGCCCAGAGCGATCTGCCAAAGGATAACCCAGCTGGGCGTTAGGTAAGTATAGGCCATCACTTTGGCCGCAGGCAGACGCATCGTCGCAAATTGCATCAACACAAAAGTCGCTGAACTCGCACAGATTGCGACATAGAAAATTGTTATCCAAACGATTGTTGGCAACGCCGCCCAATCCGTCGCAATCAAATCATTCCAACTGTAAATCGTGATCAACAAACATCCCGCCAGCAAAACGCCCAAGGTAAAGACCAACGCGGGCTCGCCACGGTTCAGCTTGCGCACCAAGGGTGTGTAAAGCGCGTGAAATACGCAACCGACGAAATAGATCGCCTCGCCCCGCCCGATCTTGAACTCTAGCAGTGCGCCAACATCAGCCCGAAAGATCACCCAAAGCGCGCCAAAACCACCGATTAGCAAGGCCACCAACATATGTCCTGTCAGCTTTTGGCGCATCAGTAACCAACCAAATCCAGCCGCCATAATAGGGATCAACGTGAACACCGCCGCAGCACTGACAGGTGGGGCCGTTTTGAGCCCTTCAAACATCAGCACAAAATAAGTGCCAAAAATACCGCCCAACAACAGATACCGCCAAGGTGCGTTCAACGCAGAACGCTGCACACCACCCGTCGCCAATACCGCAGCGCCGATAACAATTGAGGCAATTGCAAATCGCACAGCATTCAACGCACCCGGCGCAATATCATTGGCGGCCAATGCCCCTAGCGAAAAAGATCCCGCCACAAGCACGGAAAACAACAGCATCGCCAGATGGCCCTGCTTGGCGGCGGTCATACCCACACTACATATCCCAGTCTTTGGAATGTTCCTTCAGGAAGTTTACAAAGGCCTGCACCTTAGTCGTACGGTGCAAATCAACATGGGTGACCAACCACAACGGCCCAGACCATTCTTCTTGATGGGGAAACATCTCAACCAACTCAGGGTTTGCATCCGCGTCCATCACCGCAATGAACCCAATTCCCGCCCCTGCCAGAACCGCTTGTTCAAGCGCACGGGTGTCTGTGCTGCGAAATGTCACTGCGGCTTCGGGTATCTTTTCACTTAGCCATTTGTTGAAGGGTGCGCGGCTGTCGTCATCATGCCCCACAAAGCGATGCGTCGCACAATCCGCCACATCCCTCGGCACACCGTTGCGTTCGACATAGGCCCTACTGGCATAAAGCCCCATCCGTTGTCGCACAAAAGGTTGCACCACATTGTCCGGTTGATCCGGCGCATTGCCTGCACGAATAGCAACATGTGCCTCGCCGTATTCCAATCGAAACAACCGCTCGCCCGTCAAATACCGGATCATAACATCTGGGTGCGCCTGCTGAAACTCAACCAACAAGGGGGCCATGCGCGGGGCCAAAGCCACCAGCGATGTGACGACCAACTCCCCCGACACATCCGTGCCACGTCCCTTGATGCGCCCAACCAACTGGTTGAACTGATCATCTGTCGCTTGAGCCACACGAAACAAATCATCCCCAACTTCGGTCGCGGTGTAACCACGGGCATGGCGCTGAAACAGCTTTACCCCCAACTGGCCTTCCAACGCATCAATGTGACGAATGACAGTCGCATGGTGCACACCCAATACTTCGGCGGCACCACTCACAGTCCCCATACGGGCAACCTGATAGGCGGTCTTAATTTCATCCCAATTGTTCATGGCAATCCTCGCTCATGTGCAAATTCTAACAGTTACTGTTGAGATAAGCGCCTTACGTTCAAATATGCAATCCCTATGTAGGATGCAGACAAGCACACTCACAAGGAACAGACATGACACACAATCTACAAATCGACAGTTCTGGCCGAACAAACGCATCAGTTTCACGCCAGCTTTCAGCACAAATCGTTGAAAAACTGGGCGGACAAACAACACACCGTGATCTACTCACGCACCCCCTTCCACAGCTGGACGAAGCATGGCTTGGCGCGAATTGGACACCTGCTGATCAGCTCACAGAACAACAGGCCGAAAAGCTCGCGACCTCTGACAGCTTGATCCAAGAGATCAAAGACGCAGACACATTGGTCATCGGCGTTTCAATGTACAACTTCGGCATCCCCGCCAGCCTAAAGGCCTGGGTCGATCTGGTTTGCCGCGCAGGCCACACTTTTCAATATACAGAAAAAGGCCCCGTTGGATTGATGGAAGGCAAACGCGCCATTGTCGTCATCGCATCTGGCGGCGTTCCTCTAGGCTCACCAATGGATCACGCAAGTACCTATATGACCACAATGCTTGGGTTTATCGGAATCACTGACGTCGCATTTGTGGCCGCACAGGGGACTGCAGGCGACCTTGATGCCGCGCTCAAGGGCGCACAAACCCAAATCGACGCAATCGCGGCATAATGCAGTAGATAAACAAGGGGCAGAGCAACGGCTTTGCCCCCTTAAACTGTTGACTCTATCCCCACCACGGCCTACATCCGCATCAACATCCGGAAGCATAAACCCTTCCGGTCCTTGTTATATCAAGGATCGCCCTCCGTCAGCGCGTCGCGCCCACGGGGGCAAAACTGTTTTGTTTTGTCCCCGTCTCAATGAGCTGACTTAGGTATTTTTGTATTTCGCATCGTGATGATGCAATCGTCACCACCCCTTCCTATCTAGGGGTTAACAGTAATCGGGCAAAGGAGCCTTGGCATGTTTGAAAATCTATCCGACCGCCTTTCCGGCGTCTTTGACCGACTAACAAAACAAGGTGCGCTGTCTGACGAAGACGTCAAAACAGCCCTGCGCGAAGTACGTGTTGCCCTACTTGAGGCCGACGTTTCCCTTCCTGTTGCCACCAATTTTGTAAAAGCTGTCCAAGACAAGGCCACAGGCCAAGCGGTCACAAAATCTGTGACGCCGGGCCAACAGGTCGTCAAGATCGTGCACGATGCATTGATCGACACCCTTAAGGGTGAAGGCGAACCAGGTCACCTAAAGATTGATAGCCCACCTGCCCCAATCTTGATGGTTGGTTTGCAAGGTTCAGGTAAGACAACAACAACCGCAAAGCTGGCGAAACGTCTGAAAGAGCGCGAGGGCAAAAAGGTCCTTATGGCCTCTCTCGACGTGAACCGTCCGGCTGCGATGGAACAGCTGCAGATTTTGGGCGTTCAAATTGGCGTAGACACATTGCCAATCGTCAAAGGCGAAGATCCCGTATCCATCGCCAAACGTGCCAAGACCCAAGCGAACATGGGCGGCTACGACGTCTATATGCTCGACACTGCGGGCCGCTTGTCCATCGACGAAGAGTTGATGCAGCAGGTTGAAGCCGTTCGTGACGTTGCAAACCCCCGCGAGACATTGCTGGTTGTCGATGGCCTAACAGGTCAAGACGCAGTGCAAACCGCACAAAACTTTGATCAACGCATCGGCATCTCTGGCGTGGTCCTGACCCGTATGGACGGTGATGGTCGCGGTGGTGCTGCATTGTCCATGCGCGCTGTGACTGGCAAGCCAATCAAATTCGTCGGTCTTGGCGAAAAGATGGACGCGCTTGAAACGTTCGAACCTGAACGCGTCGCTGGCCGTATCCTTGGCATGGGTGACATCGTTGCCCTAGTTGAAAAAGCCCAAGACACGATCGAGGCCGAACAAGCCGAGCGCATGATGAAGCGCATGGCCAAAGGTCAGTTCAATATGAACGACCTCAAGATGCAGCTTGAGCAAATGATCCAAATGGGCGGCATGCAAGGCATGATGGGCATGATGCCCGGCATGGGTAAAATGGCAAAGCAGGTCGAAAAGGCCGGTTTTGACGACAAGGTGCTGAAACAGCAAATCGCCTTGATCCAATCCATGACCAAAAAAGAACGCGCTAACCCTGCCCTTCTTCAGGCCTCCCGCAAAAAGCGGATCGCCAAAGGTGCCGGAATGCAGGTGTCTGATCTGAACAAACTTGTGAAGATGCAGCGCCAGATGTCGGACATGATGAAGAAGATGGGCAAAATGGGCAAAGGTGGCATGCTGAAGCAAGCCATGAAGGGCATGATGGGCGGCGGCGCTGGCGGCGGAATGCCTGCTGGCATGGACCCGTCCCAAATGGACCCCGCAGCACTTGAAGCAGCGGCCAAGCAACTTGGCGGTAAAATGCCCGGTCTTGGTGGAATGGGCGGCGGCATGGGTCTGCCATCCGGTCTGTCCGGTTTCGGGAAGAAGAAGTAACGCTATGACTTCATCTGTTTCATCCACCTACGCAATACCGACGTTATACCGACGTGATACAGACGTTGTATTTTCAGCATTTGGAGGCCGTTATGTCTGACGCAGTCACCCGTGCCGCAGAGGTCCTAAAGGGCCACCGCGAAAGCATTGATCGCCTTGATGCGATCATGATCTATACTCTTGGCGAGCGTTTCAAACACACACAAGCTGTGGGCAAACTCAAAGCCGAACACGACCTTCCCCCGTCCGATCCCGCCCGCGAGGCAACACAGATCGCACGACTAGAAGATTTGGCCAATCGGGCCGACTTGGACCCCGATTTTGCCAAGAAGTTACTCAACTTCATCATCGCTGAAGTCATTCAGCATCACAAAACACATCAAGAATAAACCCAGAGGAAACAACAACATGTCTATGAAAATCCGTTTGGCCCGTGGTGGCTCTAAGAAACGTCCATTTTACCGCATCGTAGCTGCTGACAGCCGCATGCCACGCGATGGTCGCTTCATCGAAAAATTGGGCACATACAACCCACTTTTGGCTAAAGACAGCGAAGAGCGCGTGAAAATGAACATGGAACGCGTTCAGTACTGGTTGGGCCAAGGCGCACAGCCAACTGACCGTATCGCACGTATGCTAGAAGCTGCTGGCGTTGTTCCAAAAACAGAGCGCAACAACCCTAAGAAGGGTGCTCCACACAAGAAAGCCGTTGAGCGCGCAGAAGAAAAGGCAGCTAAAGCAGAAGCAGCCGCTGAAGCCGCAGCAGCACCTGTTGAAGCACCAGCAGAAGAAGCTCCTGCTGAAGAAGCAGCAGCAGAATAAGACCGGTAATGGAAGCGTTCTCGGACAGCTTCCGAACCGATCTATCGCAGCTGATGCGATGGCGGCGCGACGTGCGCCGCTTTCGCAGCGATCCGGTGGACGAGGCGTTGCTGATGCAATGCCTCGACACCTTCCGCCTCGCCCCCTCTGTGGGCCTTTCGGAACCTTGGCGCATCGTGCGGGTCAAATCCCCAGAGCTTCGCCAAAAATCTATCGAAAATTACCAAACCGCCAACGCTACTGCCCTCGAAGGGTATGATGGTGAAAAAGCTGCTATGTATTCGGGATTGAAACTATCCGGTATATCCGAAGCCCCTGAACACATTGCCATTTTCTGCGATGATAGCACCACAAAAGGCTCCGGCCTTGGCGCGACGACCATGCCAGAAATGCGCCGCTATTCTGTTGTGGGTGCGATCAATCTGATGTGGCTACATGCCCGCTCCCATGGTTTAGGTATGGGGTGGGTCTCCATTCTTGATGCCCCAAAACTATGTACCGATCTGGACATCCCTCAGGATTGGTCCCTAATCGCTTACTTGTGTATCGGTTGGCCCGAAGCCAACTCTACCACACCCGAATTAGAAACCGCTGGCTGGGAAACCCGCCGCGCGGCCCTGCCCATAGAAACCCGTTGAGGTCCCAATGTTCAGATTGATGCGCTTGATAATCTTTGTTCTACTCGCCTTTGTCGCTGGGCAGTTTTATGAACGTAGCCAAACCTCTGAACGCTGTGCCACACTAGGCGGAGATATGGACGCAGGACTTTGCAAAGGAATAGCAAAATGAGCAATGAATTGATCTGTGTCGGTAGCATCGGCGGCTCTTATGGGGTCAACGGGGAGCTACGCATCAAAAGCTTTTGCGCAGTCGCAGAAGACATTGAAACCTACAGTCCCCTCACCCGCGAAGATGGGGCTGGTTCATACACCATCGCCATTGTACGCGCGGTCAAAGGTGGCTTTGTGATCCGCATGCCAGAGGTCGCAACAAAGGAACAAGCTGACGCGATGAAGGGTGTTCAACTCTACGCCCGCCGCGATCAGCTGCCAAGCCTGCCAGACGACGAATACTATCATTCAGACCTCACTGGTTTGCAGGTTCTCGATACAGGCGGCGCGACCCTTGGCACGGTGAAATCCGTACAAAACCACGGCGCTGGCGACCTGTTGGAAGTTCAGTTGCCCGAAAGTTCAGCAACGGTTTTGGTCCCCTTCACCTTAGCGGTTATTCCAACTGTCGATATGGACACGGGCCGTATCATTGCAGACCCACCTGACGGCCTGTTCTGATCATGTCGCGCAGTGAAACCCTTACTGCGCACGCAGGTCTTTGATGCCAGGCAAGATCATCATACACGCAGGCTTCCACAAAACGGGCACGTCCTCTGTTCAACAGGTTTTACGTGCCAATCGTCCGCTTCTACAGCCCGAATTGGCAATGCGCCTTAAGGGGCAAATGCAGGACTTAATGCATGCAACCCGTGGCTATTCAACGTGGCGTGACGATCTAACATTGGTCAAAGCCGCAACGCGTTTCGGTGCCCTCCTTGATGATTTGGTCGCGATGCCCAAACGCGCGTTATTACTCTCCGCCGAAGAATTCTCGGGCCATATGCCGGGGCGCGGCGATCTGGCTGACTACAGCGCCGCACCCATATTACTGTCACGATACTGCGCTGAAATAACTGCACGTTTTCCCAATATTGAACAGGTCATATACTTCTCAACACGCGCACCCGAGAGCTGGTTGCAAAGCGCCTATTGGGAACACGTCAAATCCTCATCCATGACCTTGGACTATGACGTCTTTGCAAAGACCTACGAGAACGCAGCTGAGTTTGAGCCGATCCTCAAAGCGGTGCGAAAACAGGTTAACGTTGCAGTGCATCATACCGCCCTTGAGGACTGCCGCGACCTAAGGCTGGGCCCGGCTGATCCGGTGTTTGACCTATGTGATATGTCACCAAGTCTGCGCGAAAAAATCGTCCCGCAACCTATTCACAACGAACGACTGGATAAGACTGTTTTACTTGCCTTACTGGAAGCAAACCGTGCATATGCGGATCACTACGAACGCAAAGCAGCCAAGCAAATCATTCTCGCAGAGGCCCAGAAAAATGACTGATAACCCAAAGTCGCACGGGCGCAAAACCATTCGCCCAACTCTGACACCACGGTCCTTGATGGATGGCGATGAAGAGTTGGCAGGCGTTTGGCAGGCGCGGATTATGACACTGTTCCCAAATGCTTTTCCTGGCGTATTGGGTGAAAGCCTGACGGGCCGCGCATTGAAAGACGGTAAATGGCAACTCCACACCCATGACCTGCGCAGCCACGGTTTAACCAAGCACCGCAATGTCGATGACACCCCTGCGGGTGGCGGCGCTGGCATGGTGTTGCGCGCCGATGTGATTGGCCCTGCGATTGAAGCGGTACAACGCCAAAGCAAAGGCAATGTGCCGTTGGTTTATATGTCCCCACGCGGACGCCGCTTTGATCAAGAGATGGCACGCAATTGGGCGCGGTGTGATGGCGTTACTGTTCTATGTGGTCGCTTTGAGGGCGTCGATGAACGTGTATTGCAACACTACGGCGTGATGGAAGTGTCCCTTGGTGACTTCGTGATGACCGGCGGTGAAATTGCAGCCCAAGCAATGATTGATGCCACAGTGCGCTTGTTGCCAGGTGTTCTGGGGAACGCGGACAGTGCTGTTGAAGAAAGCCATTCAAACGGTTTGCTTGAGCACCCTCAATATACCAAACCTGCAGAATGGATGGGGCACAAAATCCCCGATGTCTTGATGTCTGGCAATCACGCAAAAATCGAAGCATGGCGTCGCGAAATGTCGCGTGAGATCACCAAAGCACGTCGTCCTGATCTGTGGGCGAAACTCACCGATTGACTTGGATCTTTTCGTGCACCGCTGCACACTTGTTCTGCGTTTTTATAACTCACGATAAAAAACACCGATTTACGCTGAAAATCGTCATGATGGTTGCGATTTTCTGCTCAAAATCCGTTTTTGTTAACCAATTCTTTGCGATCTTTCCCTCTATCTGGTTGGTAAACATTGTAGGCACCACAAGATACAGGGTACCCTTTCGTAAATGGCGTGCTGAGTCGTAATAACGCGAACACCTCCTATATCTATTGTTACGCATCAGCCAAATTCGCAAAGCCGACGGAGAAATAGATGAAAATCCTGTTCAAAAAGCCACTTCAACTTTTCGCCCTTGGTGTCTCACTTAGCTTGATGACAACGACAGCCCGCTCTGAAACTTTGGCTGATGCATTGGTCAGCGCATACAACCACAGCGGATTACTAGAACAGAACCGCGCCTTGCTTCGCGCCGCTGATGAAGACGTCGCGTCCGCCAGCGCAGCATTGCTGCCGATCGTAAATTGGTCTGCCCAAACACAGCGTACGTTCAGCAGCCAAGAAAGAGCCCGCAACAGCAATGCAACGATAGGCGTCAACGCCGAACTTTTGCTTTATGATTTTGGCGGATCAGATGCCTCTATCAAAGCCGCGCGTGAAAGCGTATTCGCAACCCGTTCACAACTGCTTTCCATTGAACAACAAATTATGTTGCGTGCTGTCACAGCCTATTTCAATGTCCGAAGCACATCCAAATTTGTGGCCCTGCGTCAGAACAATCTGCGCCTCTTAACCCAAGAGCTTCGAGCCGCCAAAGACCGCTTTGACGTAGGAGAAGTTACACGAACTGATGTTGCATTAGCCGAAGCACGTTTGGCGCAAGCTCGCAGTGGCCTTGCGAATGCGCAGGGCGATCTTCTGCGCGCCCGGGCTGAGTATGCAAATGTTATCGGTCACCAGCCCAAGAGTTTGGCGCAACTGCCGCGCCTGCCTCGCATCAGTGGTAATGTAGCATCCGCCCAATCCCAAGCTGTGCGCAATCACCCAGATATGATCGCGGCCCAACACCAAGTGGCCTCCGTAGAATACGCAATCAAAAGCGCCGAAGCCGCCCTTAAACCAAAGATCAAACTGACTGGCTCCTTAGGCCTTCAAAACGATCTGGTTAGTGGTGACTTTACCAACAATGCAACGGTAGGTTTGGGCGTCTCTGGCCCAATCTACAATGGTGGCCGAATTTCCTCGGGCGTGCGTCGTGCAATGGCACAGCGCGACGCGATGCGCGCAAACCTGCATGTGGTGCGTCACAACCTGCAGCAATCCGTTGCCAACGCTTACGCCTTCTACAGCAGCGTAAATGCGGCCCTGAACGCCAGCCAACAACAGATCCGCGCATCACGCGTTGCTTTCCGCGGTGTGCGTGAAGAAGCCAGCTTGGGCGCACGTACAACACTTGATGTTTTGAACGCAGAAAACGAATTGCTGAATGCAGAAGCTGCGCTG
>JAGSGK010000234.1 GCA_023955215.1 Paracoccaceae bacterium | reverse complement strand
CTGGTCCCGTGATAATCGCCATCAGGCTTAAAAGGTGGGACCAAGTTTGCGATATTACGGTGGATAAAGAACTCGCCCTGATCCGCGCCGAAAATAGACGTCACATGAACACGGCTGTCACAGCACGAGATCACCATAGCGCGGGGGCGCTGACCCTCGGACGCTAGACGGCGATACCATGCTTGGTTCTCAGAATAGGTTGTCGCCTTCCAACCATGGTAACGCTGTAACAGATATGACGGCAATGGTTTCGCTTGATCCATTTTCTTTTCCCAACTTCAAAAGAACTTTCACCGTAAATAGCCTGTATTCGCGACGAATTCGAGGGAAAAAGATCAAATCCGCTAACCAAATGGGAAGGGTATATTGCGATCTTTAGTTAAGCTGTGGGGGCTTGATCAAAGGTGAGTGGAATGAAGCAAGTGACAAAAATAGTACCAAGGGAAGCGGCCAACGTCGACCAAGACCGATTAAGCGCCTTGTATTTACAACTGGGTCAAGCAAACGCAGAAGACGTTGTTTGCCGCGCAATGGAGGAACTGGCATTGCGCCTATCACATTGCGACCGTCTATACCGAGACTTGGCATTGGATGACTTGCGCAAAGGCGTTCGATCTTTGATCGCGATTGCAGATCAAATCGGAATGTCCGACGTGTCCGTAGTCGCGGGGCATGTCACTGCCTGTATCGATAACGAGGATGCAACCGCGCTTGCATCCACATCGGCCCGATTGTTGCGGATTGGTGAGAAATCTTTGTCCACAATGTGGGATTCACAGGACAGCATTATCTGAACCTGCTTGCAGCGAATGTTACAGCCGTTAGGCTAGGTTAGAAATTGACCTTGAAAGGTGCCCAATGTCTGTTCAATTCGTTGCTGCTACGTCCACTTCAATTCCAGTCCACGTCGTTGATCAAAATAATCTTGACGCTTGGATATCGCAGCAAACGCCAATGACACAGGCATGGGTGGCAGCGAACGGGTTTAATGCCGGTTTGCATCAGGCATTGGTTGTACCATCATCCGATGGTAGCCCATTGATGGCCTTAGCTGGTTACGGGAACTCCGCAACCCGCAAGCGTGGTCGTTTTCATTTGGCAGGTGCTGCAGGAAAGTTACCTGCAGGAACATACCACATCGCGTCTGGTATTGCTGATACGAACCTAGCCCACGAAGCACTCGGATGGTTATTACAGTCTTATCGGTTCGACCGCTACAAGTCAGTCCCTGCAATGAAAGCGCAACTTGTAGCTCCCGAAGGCGTGGATGCTGAAGAAATCACGGCGCTGGCACAAAGCGAGGCTTTGACAAGGGACCTTATTAACACCCCCGCCTCAGACATGGGACCGCCGCAATTAGAGCAGGCCGCACGTACACTAGCCCAAGAATTCGGCGCATCCATTGACGTTATTGTGGGCGACGACTTGTTAACCCAAAACTTGCCAATGATTCACACGGTTGGTCGTGCTGCAGATCGCGCGCCACGTTTGATTGATATGCGCTGGGGAAGTAAGGGGCCGACACTTACCTTGGTTGGAAAAGGCGTTTGTTTTGATACTGGTGGCCTAAATATCAAACCCGGTGGCTCAATGGGCCTGATGAAGAAAGACATGGGTGGGTCTGCTGCGGTGCTAGGTCTAGCGCGTATGATCATGGCGACCGATCAAACGATCCAATTGCGCGTACTTATTCCAGCTGTTGAAAACTCAATCTCTGCCAATGCATTTCGACCTCAAGATATTCTGACTTCTCGAAAGGGTCTGACCGTCGAAATTAACAACACCGACGCTGAAGGACGTTTGGTTCTAGCTGACGCGCTGGCACTCGCTGATGAAGAACAACCTGATCTAATCATCTCAATGGCGACACTTACAGGCGCTGCCCGTGTTGCCGTTGGACCAGACTTGGCCCCTTACTTTACAGATAACTCAAGGCTTGCGAACGCGCTCGAAACAGCTGCGGAAAGCCATGCTGACCCTGTATGGCGGCTGCCATTTCATGAGCCATATGAAGCAATGATTGAGCCCGGTATCGCTGACCTCGACAATGCCCCAAAAGGTGGGTTCGCAGGATGCATAACCGCAGCACTTTTCCTACGCCGTTTTGTGACCGAGACACCGCGATACATGCATTTTGACATTTATGGCTGGCAACCCAATGCTGCACCAGCTCGTGCAAAAGGCGGCGTGGGGCAGGCAACTCGTGCATTGTTTGAAACACTTAAAACTGTGCTCTGACGATGACTGATCCACGCACCACACCAGACCCAAATATTGTTTCAAAACGAACACCAGCGAGGGTATCTGTGCCCATTTCTGATCTAAATAGGCACGCTGGGCACAAGCGTGATCGGCAAGTGTTGCTTGGAGAGCGAGTAACCATCTTGGGAAGCGTGGATGGGCATTCCTACGTTGTTACGGACAAGGATAACTACGTAGGTTTTATAGACAGTAGTCACTTATGCGCCGACCATCCTACGACACACCGAATTAGCGCGTTGGCAAGTCATACTTACGGCGAAGCCAATATGAAATCGGCTGATCGCATCTCTTTAAGCCATGGTTCTTTGGTAAGGGTTACGGAAGAGATCGAGAAGTTTGCAAAGACCGAATACGGCTACATTCCAAAACAACATCTATGCAAAGTCGAAGACAGAGATACGGCATATGTTGAAACCGCTAAGCTGTTTTTGGGCACACCCTATCTATGGGGCGGCAACTCTAACAACGGCATTGATTGTTCTGGCTTGGTACAAGCCGCACTTACGGCAAGTGGCATCCCCTGCCCTGGGGACAGTGATCAGCAAGAAAAACAATTAGGGAAAACCGTATTACCCAATTCTCGCATAGAATCCGGCGACTTTATATTTTGGAAAGGGCACATTGCACTTGCAGTAGATGCTGATACCTTAATCCATGCAAATGCGTTTCATATGGCGTGCGTTTGCGAACCACTTGATGCTGCAATCAAACGGATCAAAGACCAAGGAGACGGTGACATCACCGCACACAAACGGCTATTTTCAGTCAACTGAGCGGATCAGCTTACGCTCTAACACACGCAGAACTGTCTTCAGATCTTGGCCGCGACGCAGAACCTGACCATCCATTCCGATGACTGCGAACATCCCTTGTTTGTCGCGAAGCTTTGGCCGTTTCTCGATCCGGTACATAGGATTCTCAGCGGTACGCCGAAAAATCGAAAACACGGCAACTTCACGCAATGAAGAAATGCCATAGTCCCGCCACTCTCCTGCAGCCACCATCCGCCCATACAAGGATAGGATCGGAGCAAGCTCGGTCCGGTGAAATGAAACCTGCGGAGGAGGAATTTCTCGCAGATGCGGAGAGGAGTTCTGTGTAGCCATAGCCTACACTTGCGTTATTTCGCGTTCAAATCAAGGGAATCGGATCGTTCAATTATCCACACTTGAATACGTTACAAATTCCGCGCAAGCTATTCCAAACGGAAACATGACCTGCAGGAGCAGACATTGACCCCACAAGACCGCGCCAAGAAATGTGCAGAACTGATGTATGCACAAGATGCCACCACCCAAGGGTTAAAGATGGCCATTGAACATGTGGATGTTGGCACCGCGACCATGTCGATGGATGTCCAACCACATATGCTAAACGGTCACGGTATTTGTCATGGCGGATACATTTTCACCCTCGCCGACAGTGCCTTTGCTTTTGCCTGCAACACTTACAACCAACTTACAGTCGCTCAGCAAAACCAAATAACCTATGTTCAAGCAGGTAAACTTGGTGAACGCCTAATCGCCATTGCAACTGAAACATCAAAAACGGGTCGATCAGGTACCTATGATGTTGTTGTTACGGGCGAAGCAGGCCGCACGGTTGCGCTATTCCACGGCCTTTCCCGCACAATTAAGGGACAACATTTCCCAGAACCAGCAGATTGCAACGGAGACACTTGATGAAAGACCTAACGCCCACCAAATCGTCACTTGATCCCATTGAAATCGCCAGCCGTGACGAGATCGAAGCACTTCAGCTCACGCGCCTAAAATGGTCGCTGCGCCATGCTTATGAAAACGTGCCTTTTTACAAAACATCATTTGATGATGCAGGTGTGCATCCTGACGATCTAAAATCTCTAAGTGATCTTTCAAAATTTCCGTTCACCGTGAAACAAGATCTACGCGCCAATTACCCTTTCGGAATGTTTGCTGTGCCACGCGAACAAGTTGCACGCATCCACGCCTCATCGGGCACAACAGGCCAGCCAACGGTTGTTGGTTACACACAAAATGACCTTGATGTTTGGGGCTCAGTCGTTGCGCGTTCATTGCGTGCATCAGGTCTGAAACCTGGTGATATGCTGCATAACGCATATGGCTATGGGTTGTTTACTGGCGGCTTGGGAATCCATTTGGGTGCTGACGCCCTAGGTCTCAGCACCGTTCCAATTTCAGGAGGTATGACACCACGCCAAGTGCGCTTGATAAATGATTTCAAGCCAAACGGAATAACGGTCACTCCGTCCTACGCCCTTTCTATTTTGGATGAATTCGCAGCCCAAGGTTTGGATCCACGCGATTGCTCCTTGGATGTTGGCATCTTTGGCGCTGAACCATGGACCAACGCGATGCGCCACGAGATCGAACAGGCCTTCGATATGCACGCAGTCGACATCTATGGGTTAAGCGAAATCATGGGCCCCGGCGTCGCAAACGAATGCGTCGAAACCAAAGACGGCTTACACATTTGGGAAGATCACTTTTATCCTGAGATTATCAATCCAGAGACAGGAGAGCTGGTCGAAGACGGCGAGCAGGGTGAGTTGGTTTTCACCTCATTGACCAAAGAAGCATTTCCAATCATCCGATACCGCACACGCGACTTGACTCGACTCCTAGAAGGAACTGCCCGCAGCATGCGACGGATGGAAAAGGTAACGGGCCGTTCCGATGATATGATTATCTTGCGAGGGGTGAACGTGTTCCCGACGCAAATCGAAGAAGCCTTGATGGGTACGCCTGGCCTTGCCCCACATTTTCAGATTGAACTAAGCAAACCTGATCGCATGGATCAAATGCGTATTGTGACAGAAGTCGCAGATTCTGCGTTAGGGCATGAGGCTCGCGAAACCGCTGGTCGTGCCTTAGCTTCTGCAATCAAACAGTCTGTTGGTATCAGCGTTAAGATCGACGTT
>JAGSGK010000180.1 GCA_023955215.1 Paracoccaceae bacterium | reverse complement strand
CACTGCGCCAAGAACATGCGGCCATCCACCTGCAAGCAGATGGTTTCTCCCAATTCAATCTGGCTGCCAGATTTATCCGTACAGAAACAATCGATTGTGCCCCCTTGGGGCGTCGTGACATCCGCCAAAACCGGTTGGCTTAACATCAGCAATATGCAAGTTAAACGCTTCATGTTTTGACGGTAACACAGCCTAGGCTATTGACCAAATCACAACTATCGCGCAGGAACAAAGTATGATCCCAGCACATCGCCTAGAACAGATTAATCAGCGCTTTCAATTTCTTGAAGCCTCCATGTCCGATGGGACCGGAGGTGGAGATATTGCAGCTTTGGCCAAAGAATATTCATACTTGAAGCCCGTTGTTGAACAAATCATGGCCTACCGTCAGATTATCAGTGACATGGCAGAGGCCGAAGAAATGTTGGCCGATCCTGACATGGCAGAACTTGCACGTGAGGAATTGCCACGTCTTAAGGCCGATTTACCCGATGCAGAGGCAGCTTTACAGCTGGCCTTGTTGCCCAAAGATGCGGCTGATGCAAAGCCTGCAATGCTTGAAATTCGACCCGGTACGGGCGGTGACGAGGCGGCACTGTTCGCAGGCGATTTGTTGCGCATGTACCAACGTTACGCCGAAGCGAATGGTTGGAAGGTCGAGATCATTGAAGAACAGACAACCGAATTGGGTGGTGTCAAAGAGGTTGTCGCCCATATCAAAGGCGAAAACGTCTTTGCACGCTTGAAGTATGAAAGCGGCGTACACCGTGTTCAACGTGTCCCCACCACTGAAAGCGGCGGTCGTATCCATACGTCCGCGGCCACTGTAGCGGTTCTGCCTGAGGCCGAAGATGTGGACATTACGATCGAAGCTAGTGATATCCGGATCGATACCTATCGCTCATCTGGGGCAGGTGGCCAGCACGTGAATACAACGGATAGTGCGGTACGCATCACACATTTGCCAACTGGTCTTGTTGTCACCAGCTCTGAAAAATCCCAACACCGCAACCGTGAGATTGCAATGCAGGTGTTACGCGCCCGCTTGTATGATCAAGAACGCAGCCGTGTGGATGACGAACGCAGCGCCGATCGAGCGTCCCAAGTGGGGAGTGGTGATCGTTCAGAACGCATTCGCACTTATAACTTCCCGCAAGGGCGTATGACGGATCACCGTATTAACCTCACGCTTTATAAGCTGGACGCGATTATGGGCGGCGATTTGGACGAAATTGCTGACGCATTGACTGCTGATGGTCAAGCGCGCCTAATGGCTGAGATGGGTGAATGACCACTGCAGCCCAAGCAATGGTGGCTGCAACTGGCCGTTTGCGCGAAGCTGGCGTCGATGATCCGGCACGCGATGCGCGTGTTCTGCTGGCCCATGCCGCCAAGATTGATGCCTCAAGGATTACATTGATCGCACCGGATGACATCTCTTACGAAATATCAGAGCGTTATGAAAATATGATCAGGTTGCGTGAAGCACGTGTGCCAGTTTCGCATTTGATTGGGGAACGCGAATTTTACGGCCGTCGTTTCAAAGTCAGTCGCGATGTGTTGGATCCACGACCCGACACTGAAACATTGATTGAGGCTGCCTTGGCCGAACCATTTTCGACTGTACTGGATATTGGGACGGGTTCAGGCTGTATTCTTGTCACGCTTTTGGCTGAACGCGAAAGCGCGGTTGGCGTCGGTACGGATCTGAGCGAAGCCGCATGTTTGCAAGCTGCCGCCAATGCAGTTTTCAACGGCGTCGAAAAACGTGCTGACATTTTTCAATCGGATTGGTTTGGCACAGTACGCGGGCAATATGATCTGATTGTTTCAAACCCGCCATATCTGGCCGAAGAAGAAATGGCATTGGTTAGTCCTGAGTTACGCCTTCATGAACCCCGAATGGCGTTGACAGATGAAGCCGACGGATTGACCGGATACCGAGTTCTCGCCGAATTTGGGCAACGGTTCCTTGGACCTCAGGGGCGCTTGTTAGCTGAAATCGGCTGGCAACAAGGTCCTGAAGTTGTTGAATTGTTTGTCAAGGCCGGCTGGACGAATCCGCGTCTATTGCAAGACATCGATGGGCGCGATCGGGTTATCTGTGCTGAGAAACCCCAATAATCGGGTAAATCACAACTAATTTGGCGGTAATCTATAGACAACTCTGTTTTTTACTTGCCCCAAACGTACCAGCATGGTTATTCAAACGTGTCGTTGAGTTGGATTCCTTAAAGGGAGGTCCCAAACGATTTTAAGCCCATCACTCGCTGGTTCGGTTATATTTGACGCAAGAAGCGCCGCCGAATTTCAGACTATACGTCAATCACGAAGGCTGATTTGAATACATGAAACCGCAAAGATCTCGTTCGCGCTCTAAGAACAATCGCAATCGTTCCAACAATAACAACGCAAGTGGCGGCAACGTCATGAACCGTGTTTTCGACAGTTCTGGTCCTGAGGGTAAAGTTCGCGGTACGCCGCAACAGATCATCGATAAATACAATCAACTCGCCCGCGATGCGCAACTGTCAAATGACCGCGTCGCGACGGAAACCTTCCAGCAGCATGCTGAGCACTACATGCGCATGCTAAGCGAAGCGACCCGTGAGATGGAAGTGCGCCGCGAGGAGCAAGAACGCCAAAATCGTGAGCGCCAAATCGAACGCGATCGTGAACGTGAAGAACGTCTCGCACGCCAAGAACAACAAGCCGCTTCACAGCCAAAACCTGTTGATCAAGCGGAGGTATCAGCCGACCCTTCAGATGCACCTCAACCTGACGTGATGGAAACGGGTGCTGAGAGTGGTTTGGTCGAAACACCAGAAACTCAACCAAAGCCAAAACAGCGGCAGCGTCGCAAACCAAGGCCTAAGCCCGTTGAACAAGGTACCGATCAGGCACCTGCAACGGATGCACAAGCACCGGTATCTGAGGCACCAGACGCGGCAGAGTGATCAGTCTCTAAATTGCTATTAAGTTTCGAAACGCGGTTCCTAACGGGACCGCGTTTATTTTTGTGCAACAGCGCGTGCCAAGGCACAAAACCCTTCAAGGGGCACTTGTTCCGCACGCTCTGTTGGTTTGATGCCCGCCGCTATCAATCGGTCTTCGATATCAGGTGCTACGCCCTTCAGCGAGGCGCGCAGCATCTTGCGTCTTTGGCCAAAGGCAGCAGCTACAACACGTGACAGTACTTTTGCATCGGCAGGAAATCGCGGCTCGGGTAGGGCGGTCAGGTGTACAACTGCGCTGGACACTTTTGGTGGAGGTGTGAAGGCACTTGGTGGCAGTTGGATAACGATGTGCGCATCAGCCCGCCACTGCGCCAAGATAGCAAGGCGTCCGTATGCTTTAGACCCGGGCGTAGCTGTAATGCGATGAGCGACTTCAAGCTGAAACATTAGCGTTAAGCTTTGCCAGTAAGGCGGCCACTCTTTTGGGGTTAACCAGCGCACCAACAACTCGGTACCTACATTATACGGCAGGTTTGCTGCCACACGGATCGGAGGTGTCAGATACTCAAGCGGATCAATTTCAAGTGCATCGCCTTCGATGACTTGTAACCGATCAGGATAAGCATCTGAGATCTCGGCTAGAGCAGGTAAACAACGCGAATCTTTTTCAATTGCCAAAACACGGCGTGCACCTTGCGCCAATAGTCCACGTGTCAAACCACCGGGCCCTGGTCCAATTTCTAAGACATCGCATTCGGTCACATCGCCAGCCTGTCGGGCGATTTTAGATGTGAGATTCAAATCGAGCAAAAAATTCTGCCCTAAGGATTTACGTGCATTCAGTCCGTGGGTTTCAATAACATCACGCAATGGCGGAAGGTTGTCTATCGCGTTCATACTGCTGCCTGCTTATGGGCCAATTGGTAGGCCAATTTAAGTGCTTCGATCATGCTGGTGGGATTGGCGATACCTTGGCCTGCAATATCAAATGCTGTTCCATGATCGGGTGACGTTCTAATAAACGGCAGTCCAAGCGTGACATTCACACCCCGGTCAAAGTCGAGGGTCTTTATAGGGATTAACGCTTGGTCGTGATACATGCAGACGGCGACATCATAACGTGCGCGTGCCGCTGCATGAAACATCGTATCCGCAGGTAATGGGCCTGTGAGGTGGAAACCTTCACTGCGCATATCGTCCAACAAATTGGCTATCCAATCAAGTTCCTCAGTGCCCATTGCGCCACCTTCGCCTGCATGTGGGTTCAGGCCGGCAACGGCTATGCGCGGCGCATCGATGCCAAAGCGCGTCCTTAAATCGGCATCAGTGATCGTGATAGTCTTGCGCAAAAGCGCGGGCGTAAGTGCGGTTGGAACGTCGTTCAGGGCGATATGGATCGTCGCGGGTACAACACGCAGCTGGTCGCTGGCAAGCATCATGACCGCTTGGCCTGACTTGGCCAAAGCCTGCAGATATTCAGTGTGCCCTGGATAAGCAAATTGTGCGCCGTCTTTGAGTGCTTTTTTATGAATAGGTGCTGTGCACAGGCCAGATGCGGCCCCCGTTGTCACGATATCGACGCAACGTGCAATGACGTCAATCACAGCTTGTGCATCCATAGGGTCGGGTTGGCTCTCGACACTATCACCCGGGAAATCATGGCGTAAGATCGGTAAGCCATGCCTCATTGCTTGAGCAACCTCGCTCAGGTCTTCGATCAACGAGACAGGTGTCCCAACCGGCAAGTGGCGTGGATCCCCGACATAAGCAAACGGAACCGCTCCAGCTAAGAGTGAAAATGCTTTGGCTGTGACTTCGGGACCAACACCGGCTGGCTCTCCGCAACTCACCACGATGGGTTTGATCATTTGCGGACGATACGTGCACCGGCGCGCAGTTCACTAATGAGACTGTCTGCGTATCCACTTAGGCGCTGTTGGCGTAAATTGGTCGAAACTACATCCCGACCGACGTCCTCGTTTAGTGCCGCTGTTCGGCCGCACATCATCAAGAAAACCAATGTCGCGCCATCGGAGCGTGTTAGGTTGGTTGAAACTTCGCCGGGATCTAGCTTGGACAGTTCGATCGCGATGTCTTGTGGGATGTCTTTAGGTGCAAGAGTTCCACGGTCCAATGCTTCTGGCGGCTTGTCTTTCGCGACACCATATAGATCGTCGCAAACATCGATTTGACTTTTCAACTTTTCAGCGGCGGCGAGGGTTTCTGCTGTGCGTCCGCCTGCCATGTAATATGCAGCATATTCAATCGCTGAATACTCGATTGATGGTGCACTCGTTTCCTCAATATCACGCAACTGAAACAGCGCGATAGCCCCTTGTAATGGAATAGGGGGCGAAACCTCACCAGGTGCCAATGATAGGATGACGCCGCGCAACTGAGTTGGCAGCTGTGCCAATGGGACCCAATCCAATCGTCCACCACGTCCACGCGTTGCAGTCGCAGAGAAACGACGGGCAAAAGACGAAAACTCGGCCACAGAAGTTGCATTAGAGGCTTGTTCGGCTTGAGCTCTAGCTTGTGCAGCTCTCGGTGCTGGGGCAGGGATGATTATTTCAGATAAAAGAACCCGAATACTACTCGAACTTCCTGAAGTGCCCAATGCACGGTCAATATCTGCTTCTGTGATCTGTACACGATTGCCGTAGCGGCTCCGGATTAGATCCCTCCACAGAATATTGGTGCTGACAAAATCGCGGAAAGTCTCTTCGGACACGCCAGCACCGGCCAAGGCCTTTATAAACTGTTCCGTCGATAGATTTACCCGCCCAGCAAACTCGGACATCGCATCCGCGAGACCTGCTGCATCTAAGCTTAGTCCAACTGTGCTTGCCGATTTGCTTTTCAGGCGATCATCAATTAGCGCTTCAATCGCACCATCTCGCGAAGAACCTGGCGCACCAATCAGTTGTAAAAATCGCGAACGTTGACCAATTTCAAATTCTGTAATGACCGAGTCATCGACAGTAACCACAGTCGCAAACAGGTTTTGTGCTGCTGCGGGCAAAGCCAGTACTGCGCATATCACCGTCGTTATCGCAAATCTATTTAGCGCTGTTTTACTGGTCATTTTGTCTGCTTTCCGCATGATCGCTTGAATCGTCTTGTTCCGTTGGAGCCTGAAAACCCCTGTAGAGATACTTTAAACCCTAGATCGGTCAAGGGCTCAACCGTTGATGATGGATTGCTTCTGTTCACCGAAAGGTCAACAGAAACGCATTCGTTTTGATAGGTTACTTTCAAGCCCGATTTTG
>JAGSGK010000301.1 GCA_023955215.1 Paracoccaceae bacterium | reverse complement strand
GGTGCGATGCTGCTGTCTGGTTGGGGATTAGATAAAATTGGAACACCGCGTCTGTTGCCATTCATCCAAGTGCCCATGATCGCAGCCTTTATAATTTTTGCACTCGCGCAGAGCACGCTCATGATCACCCTTGGCTTTATCATGTTGGGTATAACAGCAGGTGCAGGTGCAACTTTACCCGGCGCTTTCTGGGCTGAATTCTATGGAACCAAATTCATCGGGTCGATCAAGGCACTTGCCACTGCTGTCATGGTGCTAGGCTCAGCAATCGGGCCTGGGATTACTGGCGTAATGATCGATTATGGTATGGGACTTGAGACCCAATTCTATTGGATCGCAGGATATTTCGCATTGGCAACAATTGTCTTGTGGATTGGCGTCCGCAAGTACGCACCCAGCCTCAAAGCCTAACGGGGTTTGCGCAGATATACGTAGTAGGCACCCCCACCACCGTGACGATCGTGGGCTTGGGTCACTTGTAACACTGCTGAGGACAAAGGTGCCAAAGCCAACCACTGAGGGACCTGATGGCGCAAAACGCCAAAACGCACAGGGATCGGCCCACCGTCATCACGTGATTTACCTTTACCCGTGATCACCAGAACCAGACGCTTCCCGTTGCCATAGGCCGAGAGGATGAACTGCGTCAAAAGCGGATGTGCACGATCCAACGTCAAACCGTGTAAGTCCAAGCGCCCTTCTGGTTTGAGCTTGCCACGTTTCATCTGATCAAAGGATTTGCGATCCATCGTGATCTTTGCAGTTCGCACTTGTTCTGCAATTGGTGCGACACGATCAACGCGGGTCAACGATTTGGATTTCTGACCTACTTTGAGACCTGATGGTTTAACCAAAGTGTCGATCAACTTGCGCCGCTTTGGCATGGGCAAGATTTGTGGTTCAATATTCAACATGGCACCAAAATCGACAGGCTTGCGCCCCTGCTCTAACCGTTCAGTTCGGTCAGTCACTTGCTTCCACAATTCGACCTCTTCAGGCCTTAACTTACGACCCATCAGGTGTCCTCCGGTAGCAGCGCATAGGCGCGTTGGATTGGCATAAGAACCATCATCCGACCGGGATCACGAAAACGCCCTGCTTTACGCCCTGCCTCGTCACCCGTTCCAACAAACACATCGGCACGCTGGGCACCTTTAATTGCGGATCCTGTATCTTGTGCCATCATCAAACGACGTATTGGGTTTTTGCCGTCTTTTTCCAACCATACAGGAGAGCCAAGTTTCACAAACTTGGGATCCACAGCAACGCTGCGCATCTGCGTGATCGATCTGTTCATTGCCCCAAGCGGGCCTTTATGTGCAGGCACCTGATCAACATTGCGAAAAAACACATATGAGGGGCTGTGGAATAATAATTCACGCCCATCAATTGGATTACGCCGCACCCAATTTTTGATAACTTGGGCACTGACCTGATGAGGTTTATAAATTTTGCGGCGAACCAATTCAGCTCCAAGCGAGCGATATAAATGACCGTTGGCTCCAGAATACCCCACGCGGATAAAATTGCCGTTGGGCAAGCGAATACGACCTGACCCTTGGATTTGCAAAAAGAACAATTCAACAGGATCATCCACCCACGCGATTTCTAAGCCGCGGCCATTCAAAACGCCGGTGCTTAGAATATCACGGCGTGTTAGCCATGGTCGAATGCGACGTGCTTCGGGTGGCATAGCATATACTGGATATCGATAGCGGCTGGTCTTTTGACGTGAGCCACTAAGTTCAGGTTCGAAATACCCCGTGAACAATGCCTTGTTCCCATCCTCAATTAGGACAGGGCGAAACAACAATTCAAAGAAAATACGCGCGTCTGGTTGGGCTGTCGCGTAGGCACACAACGCCGTCCAATCCGGGTCATCCATATCGCGACAAGTGTTTTGGAATACGGTTAGGGCAGCGGAATGATCATCCTCTTCCCAGCCTTCTAAATCGTCAAATGATAAGACCTTGTAAGTCACTTCCGCTGTGGCAGGTTCGGCCGCTAAGGCAAAACCTGCTGCACAAGCAATCGCGACCGCGTGGCTTAAACGTCTGTAGAAACAAGTAACCAATTTGGATCATCCGCACCCATGGTACGCGCAAACGCCCATGTGTCTTTTTGTTTCTTAACTTCGGTTGTGCTGCCTTCAACGATATCACCACCGCGATCACGAACTGCAGATGTCAGTTCAGCAACAAAGCGGATCGAAATTTCGGCTTCATTGGTGTTCGGGTTCAAAGTTGCGTCAACTAATTTCATTTCACGCACACCAAAGAAGTTTGCATCGATTGTCAAACCTTGGTCTTCGCGCGCGGCAACTCCGTCTACAAAGCTCTCGTAGATTTCTTCGGACATAAACGGCTGAATTTCGGCCAGTTCGCCTGTCTCGTAACCCATCACGATCATCTCATATGCGCCACGTGCACCACCGATGAAATCGCCAACGTTAAACGATGGCTCAAGGCGCTTCATGCCAGACAATGCTGCTGCTTGTGGCGTATCGATCTCGACATGATCGGTGATGTCCAGATCTGGACCACCCTCAATCACTTCGAGATCAGGGCGACCACGGCGTTCGTTGACTGGAGCTGTGGCAGGACCATCCTCAAATCCCTCACGGGTACCCAATACGTTTTTCAAACGCAGGATCAGGAAAACGGCGATGCCGGCCAATACCAACAGTTGGATCAGGGGCTGATTCATAATTACCTCTATTAATGTAATACCATGGAAACATTAGGCTGTTGGCCTTATGTAGGGGCTGACCCCCTGCAAGTCCACTGCAGGGACCATGAAAGGATT
>JAGSGK010000134.1 GCA_023955215.1 Paracoccaceae bacterium | reverse complement strand
TAGAGGAATTCGACGCGCGCGTCGAATTCCTCTAACCGATATGCACAGGTTTCAACGTCCAAACGTTGCCCGAGCAACTCCAGTGATTTTTCAATCTCTGTGACGATATTTTGGATTTCTGCGCGCATGGTGCACCTGCATTGGGAACTGAATAGAAATGAGTTGATAAAGCAGCACTGTAAGCACAGCAAGCGCGTAAGGGGAGCTTTGCGCCCCCCTTAACCGATATTGCTAATAAAGACCGCCAGAACTAAGTGTTCCAACGGTGGCTTTTGGCCCAACGACGGCTTTCTTGCCCGTAGATGTGGTCACTTGGCGGGATGTAACGCCCACCTCTTCAAACAATGGCAAATCTGCACCCATCGCAAAACCGCCATCAAAGGCGATGCCAAACACTGGATCTTCGCCGTCACGGAAATACTCTGACACAACGTTATCACCTGTTGCATCATCGCTAAGACGCGCACCGGTGAAACGGTCGATCTTCAAAAAGAAGCCACCCGGAGGAACGTCAAAATCGCCACCGCCATATTTCTTAGTCGCTTCCTTCATGAACGTGTTGAACACAGGCCCACACATGCCACCACCAGACGCACCACGGCCCAAGGATTTTGGCGTGTCGTATCCAATGAAACAACCCGCAGCGATATTCTTGGTAAAGCCAACAAACCAAACGTCTTTGGCGTCGTTGGTTGTCCCAGTCTTGCCCGCGGTTGGGACTGACAAGTTAACCGTTTTACGCGCCGTGCCGCGCTTAACAACACCAGTCATCATTGATGTCAGCTGATAAGCAGTGATTGGATCCATGACCCGCTCACGGTTCGAGATAATCCGCGGTGAGAACCCCGGCTCAAGACTGGCAACCTGGCACTCATCGCATGCGCGTTCATCGTGGCGATAAATCGTTTTACCATAACGATCCTGCACGCGGTCAACCAATGTCGGTTGAACACGCTCACCACCATTCGCAAACATCGCGTATGCAGCAACCATCTGATACAGCGTGGTTTCCTCTGAGCCCAACGAGTTGGCAAGGAAACGGCCCATGTTGTTATAAACACCAAAGCTCTCAGCATAATTCGCAACCGTATCCATCCCTACCTCTTCGGCCAAGCGAATGGTCATAAGGTTACGTGACTGTTCGATCCCGGTGCGAAGCGGCGTTGGGCCGTAGAATTTGTTAGATGAATTGCGCGGACGCCATAGCCCTTGCGGAGTATTAATCTCAATCGGCGCATCCACAACAATCGTAGCTGGGGTATAGCCACTGTCGAGGGCCGCAGCGTAAACAAACGGCTTGAAACTGGACCCAGGCTGGCGTTTCGCTTGGGTCGCGCGATTGAACACGGATGCTTGATAGCTAAAGCCGCCTTGCATGGCGATAACGCGGCCTGTGTCTACATCCATCGCAACAAAACCGCCTTGAACTTTTGGCACTTGGCGCAGCGTCCAGCGAATAAAGGAACCGTCATTGTCCGCAGTCATGCGGCGCACATGGACTACCTCTCCGACCGCAACAAGATCGCCTGCAACACGGGCTTTCTTAGCCAACGAACCATCAATGTTGCGTTTGCGGGCCCATTGCACATCTTTTGCGGGCACCCAGTGACCGTCTTCGTCTTCCTCAACGTTTTCAATCCCAAGGCGCGCTTCATTCTGACCGACCTCCAGCACAACGGCAGGAAACCATTCATTTTCCAAGCGAATATCGCGCGCAATGCGGATGTTAGACAGCGCTTCGCGCCACGTTGCCTCTTCACCCAGTTGATCAATTGGAATTGTCTTTCCGGTACCGTGCCAGACGCCTTGCGACCGGTCATAGCTTTCCAACTGACGTTGCAAGGCAGTGGCCGCGATTGGCTGCATTTCATTATCGATTGTCGCCCGTACAGAAAGACCACCAGTGAAGAATTCGCTTTCGCCAAAATCATCACTCAATTGGCGACGAATTTCATCGGTGAAGTAATCACGCAGCGGCAATTCATTTCTAAAGCTCTCAAAATCACCATTCTGCACTGATTTCAGCTCAGCCTCTCGTTCAACCTCATAGGTTACCTCCGTGATATACCCATTCTCCATCATCTCTTTTAAAACAAAGTTACGACGCTGAAGAAGACGATCCTTGCGACGTACTGGGTGAAACTGAGACGGCGCTTTTGGGAGACTGGCAAGCATTGCGGCCTCGTGAGGTGCCAATTCATCCAAGGTCTTGTTAAAGTAAGTTTGGCTGGCAGCCGCCACACCATAGCTGTTTTGTCCCAGAAAAATCTCGTTAAGGTACAGCTCAAGAATACCTTCTTTATCAAGGGTTTCCTCGATCCGCGACGCAAGAATAATTTCTTGGATTTTACGCTCAGCCTTGCGCTCCCCGCCAAGCAAGAAGTTCTTCATAACCTGCTGTGTAATCGTCGATGCACCGCGCACATCGCGCCCACGGGTGCGCACCGCGTCAAAGCCAGCCGAGGCGATACCGCGAAAATCATATCCGTCGTGTTCGTAAAAGTTCTTGTCTTCCGCACTGACAAAGGCCTGCTTGATCAAATCGGGGATTGTATCGGCAGGTGCGAACAGACGACGCTCCTTTGCGAACTCATCAATTATGCGGCCTTGGCCCGAATAAATCCGGCTGATCGTCGGAGGTGTATATTCTGCCAAAGATTCGTGGCTGGGCAAATCACGACCATACATCCAAAAGATAGCACCAACGGTGAGGGCAATCATGCCCAATCCCATTGTTATCGTTGTGAAAATTCCACCAAAAAATGACAGTATAAATCGAAACATTCCGCGCGCACCCTTTCAGGATGTTCTTTAATTATCCCAGCTATATGACATGGGTACGCTAGGGTCAAAACACGACTTGGTGCTCAATAGGCAGAAACTTGCGTAACGCTATTTGCGCACCAATGGACGGGTCGCCACGTCATCCGCTTTCCATGCGATGATGGCCTGAACCAAAGCTGAGATCATCAGATTGCGTCATTCGGGATCACGCAAATTTGCGCGATCACGCGAACTGGACAAAAATCCAACTTCGATCAGAACAGAAGGTATATCTGCACTTTTCAATACGGAAAACCCAGCTTGCTTTTGACGCTTCTTACTAAGCGGCGCACCCGCTTCTTCGATCATTTCAAGCAGCGCGGTGGCCAAGGCTTCGCTGCGGGGGCCCGTTTCTTGGCGTGCCAAATCAATCAGAGCATTTGCGACTTCGTCGTCTGAGCCGTTCAAATCGACACCTGCAATAATGTCGGCGCGATTGTGCTGTGATGCCAATTGTGCTGACGCCGCATCACTTGCTTCATCCGACAGCGTGTAGACCGTCGCGCCCTCTGCCTGCCCGTTAGAAAGCGCATCAGCATGCAGGGAGATAAACAAATCTGCGCCTACTTCATGCGCCAACGAGACCCGCGCCGGCAACGAAACAAAGCTGTCATCGTTGCGCGTTAGAAAAGCCTTTGCTTCGCCTGAACGCACCAAGGCTTCTGCCAACCCCCGCCCTAGCGTCAGCATCAGGTCCTTTTCATTCACCCCGTCGCGCACAGCGCCCGGATCAATGCCACCGTGCCCCGGATCGATCATTACGATAAATTCGTCGTCTATCTTTTCTACAACTGGTGTACGTGCTTGTTCAGGTGCCCAATTCGCGTTCGGTGGTGATCCCGCATTTGCGGCGAATTCTTCTTCTGTGACGGGCCCCAGCGCAATGCGCAGGACGGCTTGCCCTGTGACCTGATCCACTGGCATCCCAATCTCAATGGGCAACATAGGTTCGCTCAGCTCCAAAACCATGCGCGACCAACCCGCTTGAAAGCTGCCGAAACGTGCGGCGGTGATCCGCCCATCGGCCTCTAGAATGTCGTCCGCGCTCACACCCGTCCAATCGGCTTCTTTGAAATCAACAATAAGCCGCGCAGGGTCATCCAGATGGAACACCCGAAATGGAACACCTTGGCTAAGGTGAAGCGCAACACTGGATTTTCCGAACCACCCATCTTGAATTTGGCTCGCCACAGGGTCAACACGGGCAATAACACCAAAATCTTGGGCATTTGCCGCATTCGCAAATGCCAAAATCATCGCTGCTGTTTGAATAACCCGTCGCATACTGCACAGACCTTTGTTGGCTCTTTTGATCAACTTAACCCAGTCAGTCGCAAATGGGAATTCAGCTTAACCTCTTGTCGCCATGAACTTTTGCAAGCGGGCCAATCCCTCTTCGATGTCCGGCGTGCTGCGCGCATAAGAAAAGCGCAGCGTTTGGTGTCCACGGATCGGATCAAAATCAAGACCGGGTGTCACGGCAACGCCAGCCCCCCCCAATATTTCTGCAGCCAATGCGCGACTGTCATTCGTAATCTCGGACACATCTGCATAAACATAAAACGCCCCGTCAGGCGGTGCTATGCGGTCGAACCCTGCTTTTGGCAGCCCTTCCAGCATCAACAAGCGATTGCGCGTATAGACAGCTAAATTGGCTTGTAGCTCGTCACCAGCGTCCATCGCAGCAAGGGCCGCAACCTGACTGGCATGGGGCGCACAGATGAACATGTTTTGCGCTATCCGCTCGACCACGCGCACGTGATCTTCTGGGACAACCATCCAACCAACACGCCACCCCGTCATGCTAAAGTACTTGGAGAACGAGTTGATGACATAACATTCATTGGTCAATTCTAGGGCAGTGACCGCTTTAGCCTCATACTCAATACCGTGATAAATTTCGTCACTGATGAATGACGCCTTTTGCGCGGACGCCGCATCAATCAATGCGCCCATCGCAGAGCGATCCAGCATAGTCCCCGTAGGGTTCCCCGGTGAGGCAACCATTAGCCCTGCCAAATCCATTCCCTCGCAATCAGCGCCAACAGGCTGCAAGCGATTGGCAGGATCAGTTTGCAGATCAACAGGCTGCAAACCCAATGCGTGCAAGATTTGTCGATAGCTAGGGTATCCGGGTGCGCCGATACCGACGCGATCCCCACTGTCAAACAGTGCCGTAAATGCCAAAAGGAAGCCACCAGACGATCCGGGCGTGATCACAACACGTTCTGGGTTTAGATCAACATTGTACCATTCACCGTACATCTGCGCGATCCGCGCACGCAAAGCTGGCAGACCAAGCGCCACAGTATACCCAAGCGGCCCCTGTTCCATGGCGCGTGCCAAAGCATCGGTTGCAACCTTCGGTGCACCTGTGCCCGGTTGCCCCACTTCCATATGGATAATGTGACGTCCTGCCTCTTCTGCACGGCGAGCGGCCTCCATCACATCCATCACAATAAAGGGATCAACTTTGGAACGGGTTGATGTTCGCATGAAAAACCTTCCTAATGTTTCCATGACCTTTCATCGTTTCTTTGCCCGCTCGTCAATAGTCGCCGCCGTCATGGCCACACTGATGGTGCTCACAACCGCCACCGCCCAAGCGCGTGGGTTGTTACGCGACGCCGATGCGGAATATGCGCTTCAACAAATTGCCGCGCCTGTTTTGCGCGCAGCGGGCCTTAGCCCAACACGGGTGAAGGTGTTGATCGTCAACGACAGCGGGCTGAATGCCTTTGTCGTGGGCAATGATGCGATCTTTATCAACTACGGCCTGATCAACAAAATGCAGCGTGCCGATATGCTGCAAGGTGTCATCGCGCATGAAGCAGCGCATATCGTGAATGGACACATCACACGCCGCCTCAGCAACCTTGGAAATTCACGCACCATCGCAGGACTTGGAATCGCACTTGCGATTGCCACAGCTGCTGCTGGGTCAGCCGATGGTGCCGTTGGCATCGCGTTGGGAAGCCAAAGCCTCGCGCAGCGGGTCTTCTTTAAGCATACAAGGGCAGAAGAAGCGTCAGCCGACCAATCAGGTGTCCGTTTTTTGCGCAGTGCTGGCATCAGTACCAAAGGCATGTTGGACGTGTTCGAAATTTTTCGCGGCCAAGAGTTGCTCGCCGAAACACGCCAAGATCCCTACACCCGCAGTCATCCCCTATCACGTGACCGTATCCGTAATTTGCAAGGCTTCGTCGCCTCAGACAAAGGGCCAGTAAAAAGCGAAGCCGATTATTGGTTCGCCCGCCTCAAGGGTAAAATAACCGCCTATACACGCGCCCCTAAATGGACGCTGCGGCGTATTGGTGAAACGGGGTACAAAGATGTTGCCCTCTTGCGCGAAGCAGTGGCCCACCACCGTAATTCCAATACAAAAAAGGCCCTCAAGGCTATTGACGGTGCCATTGCATTGCGCCCCAAAGACCCGTTTCTACGCGATCAGCGCGGCCAAATCCTGATCGAGACGCGCAATTTCGCCGCCGCAACAAACGCATATGCACGCGCTGTAAATCTTGCGCCGCGCAATTCCCTTTTGTTAGCAGGGTATGGGCGCGCGCTTCTCGCTTCGGGAAACATCAGCAAAGCAAAATCAGTTCTAGAGAAATCCCGCAGCATCGACTTTCGCGATGGCAGTATGCTGCGCGACCTTGCAGTAACATATGCCAAATCCAAACAACCGGGCATGGCTGCTCTAACCACCGCAGAACGCTATGCCCTACAGGGACGCATGGCAGATGCAAAAATTCACTCAAAACGAGCAGTTGGAATACTTCCACGCGGCTCTGGCCCTTGGCAACGCGCACAGGATGTGTTGATTGCTTCTGAACGTGCTACCAAAAAGAGGAAATAACCCATGCGCCTTACACATCTGTTTTCCGCAGCAGCCTTAGCCTGCGCCGTTGCGCTTCCTGCGTCAGCACTTGATCTCACAAACATGAGCGATGAAGAACGCGCCATCTTCCGCGAAGAAGTCCGCGCCTATTTGATGGACCAACCCCAAGTGATCATGGAAGCCGTCAATCAGCTCGAAGCACGCCAACAACAAGAAGCGGCGCAGGCTGATCTGAATTTGGTCAGCGACAACGCCGAAGCCTTGTTCAACGATGGCTATTCCTATGTCGGCGGTAATCCTGACGGCGATATCACATTGGTGGAATTCTTGGACTATCGCTGTGGATACTGCCGCAAGGCGCACACCGAAGTCGCCAAGATGCTTGAAACAGACGGCAATATCCGCTTGATCGTCAAAGAGTTCCCGATTTTGGGCGAACAATCCGTGTTGGCATCGCGCTTTGCCATCGCTGTTAAATTGGCCGCCGGTGATGACGCCTACAAAGCGATCAACGATTCATTGATGACCTTCCCCGGTGAGCTGAGCATGACCAGCCTAAACCGTTTGGGCAATACATTCGGATTGGATATGGCCGCCGTTGAAGCGAAAATGAATGGTCCTGAAGTGGCTGAACAGTTGGCAAAAACCAAAGAGCTTGCACAAATTTTGCGGATCACAGGCACGCCAACATTTGTGCTTCAGGACGAAATGCTGCGCGGGTATTTACCTTATGATCAACTGATGATGGTTGTGAATGACAAGCGCAGCTAAATTTTAGCATCTGCTAACGTGCAAAAAAGGGCGGTGAATTCAGTTCACCGCCCTTTTTGTATGTCTGACAATGTGTTGTTGCTTATTCTTCGAGTGCTTCAACTTCTGCTTTGGCAATCAATTCTGCACGCGCTTCAACCTGCTCAACGATGTGTTCCACCATCGACGCATTGTCCTGTTTGTGGCTTTGTTTACCCGCCAGATAAACCATGCCAGAACCAGCACCACCGCCGGTGAACCCAACATCTGTCATCAACGCTTCACCTGGTCCATTCACAACGCAGCCAATAATGCTGAGGCTCATTGGCGTTTTGATATGGGCCAAACGGTCTTCCAAAATCTCAACCGTTTTGATCACGTCAAACCCCTGACGGGCGCATGATGGGCAACTGATGATGTTCACCCCACGATGGCGCAACCCCAAAGATTTCAGGATCTCGTAGCCGACTTTGACCTCTTCAACTGGATCAGCAGAAAGCGAGACACGGATCGTATCCCCGATTCCCATCCAAAGCAGGTTGCCCATGCCAATGGCCGACTTGATTGTTCCAGAAGTCAG
>JAGSGK010000046.1 GCA_023955215.1 Paracoccaceae bacterium | reverse complement strand
TGTGGAAAGAACGCAGCAAACACCAAAATAGCTTTGGGGTTTCCAAGGGCCACAAAGCCTTCACGCCAGAATGCTTGCCCCAATGTGAGGGTCTGTCCCACGACCATGTTGCCGTCTGCCTTGGATGACGACCTTAGGATTTTGACACCCAGATAGATGAGATAAGCCGCCCCAACAAATTTGACCACGGTAAAGACCACGCCAGAGGCGGAAAGGATAAGCCCCATCCCCAAAGCGCTCACAACGATCATTGGTATAAAGGCGATCAAGCGGCCCAAGCTGGCGATCACTGCAAAGCCAACGCCGCGCTGTGCGCCATTGGTCAATGCCATCAGGTTGTTCGGCCCGAACGCTAAATTAATAGCGAAACAGGCCGGAACAAAAACCAGATAGTCGATCAAGGTGATTTAACCGTGCTTGAGTTTGTGCGCTGTCGCAAAGGACACCAAACGCTTGTTGGTGCTGTCCCACAGATCAAGGCTGGCGCATTTGAAGCTTTCGCGCAGGTTCATGCGGCTGCTGGAATTTGCGAGCTCTTCATGATCGCGCAACACTTCGGTCAGACGGTAGAATGGAATGCGGCTGTACAGGTGATGTACATGGTGGATGCCGATGTTGGCAGAGAACCACTGCAAGATTGGAGGCAGGTCATAGTGTGACGAGCCGTGAAGCGCGGCTTCGTGCACTTGCCAGTCTTGGTTTTCTTCCCAATGTGTCGTTTCAAACTGGTGCTGCACGTAGAACAACCAAACGCCGGTTGTCGCGGCGATCAAAGTTGTTGGAAGGAACACAAGGAACAGGGCCTGCCAGCCACCAAATTTCACGATGATCGTGAGCAGGATAGCGATGGCCAGATTGGTGCCCATAGCACTTATCCAGTCCTTCTTTTGGCTGAAGTCAGACCATGGGATACGGTTGGTCAAAAGGAACAAGTAGGTTGGGCCAATGCCAAACATTACGATTGGGTGGCGATAGGCCCGGTACAACAAGCGGCCCCAACGGCTGCGCTGGTGATACTCTTCTACCGTCAGTGTCATCACGTCGCCGATGCCGCGTTGATCCAAATCACCTGCGTGGCTGTGGTGAATCGAATGGGTGCGGCGCCATACGTCGTATGGTGTCAGTGTTAGGATGCCGAGTGCGCGGCCGGTCCAGTCGCTGACGGTGCGGTTGTCAAAAAATGATCCGTGTCCACAATCGTGCTGAATGCAGAACAACCGCAGCAAGAAACAGCCATTTATCGCAGAGATTCCCAAGGCTGCCATGTAACTGTAATTCGCGATCCAGCAGGCCAAGACCCACAAAATGATGAACGGAACGACACTGACACCCAACTCGAAGCTGCTGCGCAAGCTGTTGGGCTCGCGGTATTTCTTTAAAATCTGGACCCAATCGCGGGCAGCCATATTCGAAGAATTGTCGGTTTTGTCGGTCATATTCTGCTCGTGATCTTTTTGTAATTGTCAGTATGCAATACTGCATCATGCGGCATTAGAAAACTCCCAATATTGTGTCATGCTTTTATGGCTAAATTTTTGCGGCCAAACCCCTGCAAAATAGCCCTTTGACCCAATTCTCTTCCCAAGGGAGGAATTGTACTGTATGGCCGCGATATCTGAAATCTGTCGCTCGGACTCCGGCGGCTGAAATATAAGATACAGGAGTCAGGGGCAATTCGGCCCCTATGCAAAGGCCAATGGGCCAACAAGGAAACTTAGATGTTTAACGTAACAAAAAAATCCATGCAGTGGGGCGAAGAGACGCTTACACTGGAAACCGGCAAAGTCGCGCGTCAAGCCGACGGTTCTGTCATCGCCACATTGGGCGAGACATCCGTTATGGCCAACGTCACTTATGCACGTAAGCAAAAGCCAGGTCAGGACTTCTTTCCTCTGACTGTGCACTACCAAGAGAAATATTCCGCTGCGGGTAAAGTACCTGGTGGCTTCTTCAAGCGTGAGGCCCGCCCCACCGAGAAAGAAACACTGACTGCTCGTTTGATCGACCGTCCAATTCGCCCACTGTTCGTCCCTGGCTTCAAAAACGAAGTTTTGGTGATGTGTACTGTTCTATCCCACGACTTGGTTAACGACCCAGACATGGTTGCGATGATCGCTGCCTCTGCTGCGTTGACTATTTCTGGCGCACCATTCCGCGGTCCTATCGCTGCTTGTCGCGTTGGTTTTGAGGATGGCGAATACATCCTGAACCCAGAAGTTGACGACATGCAGGACCTTCGCTTGAAGCCTGAGCAACGTCTAGACCTTGTTGTTGCCGGCACTAAAGACGCGGTGATGATGGTTGAATCAGAAGCTTATGAGCTTTCCGAAGCTGAAATGCTGGGCGCTGTTAAGTTTGCACACGAATCCATCCAACCAGTGATCGACTTGATCGTTGAATTGGCTGAAGGCGCTGCAAAAGAGCCATTCGACTTCCAAGCACCTGACTATTCAGACCTGTCTGCTGCCGTTGCTAAAGCTGGCGAAAAAGACATGCGCGCTGCATTCGCAATTGGTGACAAGCAAGAGCGTACATCTGCTGTTTCAGCAGCACGCGCTGTGATCATGGATGCGTTGACTGAAGAGCAACAAGCCGATGTGAACCTTGGTTCCGCAATGAAGGGCCTAGAAGCTGGCATCCTTCGTGGTGACGTTGTTAAAACTGGTAAGCGTATCGACGGTCGTGCGACTGACGAAATTCGCGACATCGTTTGTGAAACTGGCATGTTGCCACGTACACACGGTTCAGCTTTGTTCACACGCGGTGAAACACAAGGTTTGGTCGTAACAACTTTGGGTACCGGAGACGACGAGCAGTTCATCGACGCACTGCACGGCAACTTCAAATCCAACTTCTTGCTACACTATAACTTCCCTCCATATTCAGTTGGTGAAGTTGGTCGTGTGTCTGGCCCAGGCCGTCGTGAAATCGGTCACGGTAAATTGGCATGGCGCGCTTTGCAGGCTGTTCTTCCTGCTGCAACTGATTTCCCATACACCGTTCGCGTTGTATCCGAGATCACAGAATCCAACGGCTCGTCTTCAATGGCGTCTGTCTGCGGTGGCTCCTTGTCCATGATGGACGCGGGTGTTCCGTTGAAGTCTGCGGTTGCTGGTGTTGCGATGGGTCTGATCATGGAAGACAACGGCGAATACGCCATTCTGTCTGACATCTTGGGTGACGAAGATCACTTGGGCGATATGGACTTTAAAGTAGCTGGTACAGAAAACGGTATCACGTCTTTGCAAATGGACATCAAGATCGCCGGCATTACGCCAGAGATCATGGAAAAAGCACTCGAGCAGGCACGTACTGGCCGTTTGCACATCCTTGGTGAAATGAACAAATCACTTACTGGCGCGGCTGAATTCTCAGAGCACGCACCACGTATCGAAACCATGCAGATCCCAACGGACAAAATCCGTGAAGTGATCGGTTCCGGTGGTAAAGTGATCCGTGAAATCGTTGAAGTGTCTGGCGCAAAAGTCGACATCAACGACGAAGGCATCATCAAGATCGCATCTCCAAATGGCGAAGCGATTAAGAAAGCCTACGAAATGATCTGGTCAATCGTAGCTGAGCCAGAAGAAGGCATGGTTTACACCGGTACGGTCGTTAAGATCGTAGACTTTGGTGCATTCGTGAACTTCTTTGGCAAACGCGATGGTTTGGTCCACGTTTCCCAAATCGAAAACCGCCGTTTGAACCACCCTTCTGACGTCCTTAAAGAGGGCCAAGAAGTTAAGGTTAAATTGTTGGGCTTTGACGACCGTGGCAAGGTACGCCTTTCCATGAAAGTTGTTGACCAAACAACTGGCGAAGAAATCGTTGAAGAAAAGAAAGAAGCAGCTGAGGAGTAAATCCGAAGCCAGTCTTTCTAAGACGATAGAAATAGAAAAGCCCCAGTGGAAACACTGGGGCTTTTTGTTTGTCTCACGATTGCTTTTGGACACAAGTGCCACAGCCCAGATGAGCCGTAGTATTTGCAGCCTTAGCTAGGTGCTTTTGTTTTGCGCAAGTATGGGAGGATCGTTTCGAACTCACCAAATTTTGCCAGCGCATCTTCGTTGCTGACGGTTGGTGGGATGATCACATCTTCGCCTGGAACCCAGTTTGCTGGTGTTGCCACGCCTTTGGCAGACATTTGCAAACCGTCTAGTGCGCGTAAAACCTCGGCAAAGTTGCGGCCCACAGTCATTGGGTAAGTCATGGACAGCTTCAGTTGTTTGTCTGGGCCAATGATAAACACGGAACGTACTGTCGCGCTGTGCGCCGGTGTGCGTCCGTCTGGCATGTATGCCTCAGCAGGTAGCATGTCGAAGGCTTTGGAAACTTCTAGCCCAGTGTCCGCAATGATTGGGAAGCCCGCTTTGGCACCCGCAACTTTTTCAATGTCGGCTTTCCACTTTTTGTGGTCCTCGACGCCGTCGACTGAAACACCAATCACTTTGGTGCCGCGTGCAGCCCATTCATCAGCAAGCTGTGCAACCGCGCCAAATTCAGTTGTGCAGACAGGAGTGAAGTCCTTTGGGTGTGAGAACAAGATCGCCCAAGAATCGCCAATCCAGTCGTGCAATTGGATCGTGCCGTGGTCTGTTTCCACAGTCATATTCGGGATCGTGTCGTTAATACGTAGGCTCATGGTGGTACTCCTTATTTGGTCCAGCGTCGGGGTCCATCATAGCCTGTGCAATGTATGGATACACCCCCGTCCTTGATACTGATTTAATGTGGTGACACAGTGTTTTCAATTGGAGGCCCAAAGTTAGGGCCGCTGCATGTTATCGGGAGAAATGCCATGCTGGAGAAACGCGATTTTTTTATCAACGGTGAGTGGGTCAAAAGCCAAGGCGGCACGGACCATCACGTCATCGATCCATCCACAGAAGAACCAACAGCTGTTATCACGCTAGGTTCTGAGGCAGACACCAACTCCGCCGTTGCTGCGGCGAAGGCTGCGTTGCCAGCATGGATGGCCACCCCAGTTGAGGAACGTATCGCTTATGTTTCCAAGCTGATCGAAGTTTACGAATCCCGCGCCGAGGACTTGGCCGTGGCGATGAGCGCCGAGATGGGTGCCCCTATTTCGATGTCTCGTTCCAGCCAAGTTGGTGCAGGATCTTACCACCTCAAGAACTTCATTCGCGCGGCTAAAGGTTTTGAATTCAGCCGCCCGTTGGGATCACACGCGCCCAATGATCGGATCATCTATGAACCCGTCGGTGTGGCCGCGTTGATCACCCCGTGGAACTGGCCAATGAACCAAGTGACCCTAAAAGTTGGCGCGGCCGCCATTGCGGGTTGCACTATGGTGCTTAAGCCATCCGAGGAAAGCCCAATCAACGCGATGGTCTTTGCCGAGATGATGGAAGAAGCGGGTTTCCCCAAAGGTGTGTTCAACATGCTGAACGGTGATGGTGTTGGCGTTGGTTCAACCCTATCCGGTCACAAGGATGTGGACATGGTCAGCTTCACCGGTTCGACCCGTGCCGGCACGTTGATTTCCAAGAACGCCGCCGACACGCTGAAACGTGTGCATCTTGAGCTGGGTGGCAAGGGTGCCAACCTGATCTTTGACGATGCAGACGAAAAGGCCGTGAAGCGCGGCGTGATGCATATGATGCAGAACACAGGTCAGTCCTGTAATGCACCAAGCCGTATGCTGGTCCAGAAGGGCATCTACGATCAAGTTGTGGCTGAAGCTGCAGCAATCGCTGACAAGATCACTGTAGGCCCTGCGTCAGAGGAGGGCCGCCACATTGGTCCTGTCGTGAACGAGGTCCAGTGGAACAAAATCCAAGGGATGATCGAGGTTGGTATCGCTGAGGGTGCCAAGCTGGTTGCTGGTGGTCCGGGGCGTCCTGAGGGGTTGAACCGTGGGTTCTATGTGAAACCAACGGTCTTTTCGGACGTGAACAATCAGATGGCCATTGCGCAACAGGAAATCTTTGGCCCTGTGCTGGCGATCATCCCGTTTGAGACAGAAGAAGAAGCTGTCGAGATCGCCAACGACACGCCATACGGTTTGACCAACTACGTCCAAACCCAAGACATGGCGCGCGCCAATCGTCTGGCCACGCAACTGCGGTCTGGCATGGTCGAAATGAACGGCACATCCCGCGCGGCAGGTTCCCCATTTGGCGGCATGAAGCAGTCTGGCAACGGACGTGAAGGTGGCGTTTGGGGGTTGGAAGACTTCCTAGAGGTGAAGGCCGTTTCTGGTTGGACGCCTGAGTAAGCTTTGCACCACCGTTAAGTTAAGAAAGGGCTGCCAATTTTGGTGGCCCTTTATTTTCGAGGGCAAGATATGAGCAATCGGTCTTTGTTAGAGCCGTCTCGTGAAAGGCGGAATGTTTTCTGGCGTTATGACCTGAATATGAGAAATGGGTGTTTCTAGCGGCTCTAGCGCCAGTTTGTGGTGGTGCAAGAACGCATGAAACACGTTTTGCAAATCCACGCGCAAATCGTGGTGAAGCACGAAACTGAGGTTCCCTTGTTCGATTAGCGTTCGGTTGTCGTTGTCCAGATCGTGGGCCACAAAAATGTCGGGTCTTAAGGCGTTCTGTTTGAGAACCTCCAAGATTGTCTTATTGCCCCCACCCATCGAATAGACAGCGCGCACTTTATCCAAACCTTCGACAACCGACTGGATAATCCGCGCGGTTTCGAAATGTACGCCGCTGCCACCGTTTGCATCGACAATACATAGCTTTGGACAAAGGCGGCTGAGTGTCACCTTGAACGCCACTTCGCGTTCTTCTTCACCCAGAAAGAGACTGTTGCTTTTGGAGGTAAGAACGGTTCCCGCGCCCTCCCCAATTGACTTGGCAATCAGATAGGCGGCCGTGCGCCCCGCGCTTTGATTATCAAGACCGACATAGGCGATGCGTTTTGTCGTGGTCAGATCAGTAACCAAAGTGACCACAGGAATACCTGATGCAATCAGTTGATCAACGGCCGCGCGTATCTTTGGCAAATCACGCGCTTTGATGCAGACCCCATGGCTCCCCCTTTTGGCAATGCGAGACAACGCAGAAACCACATCATCCTCGTCCATGATCTCTTGGGCCAAGAACCGTGGGCGGCACACGGCATTTGCGATACGGGGCAACACCTGTTCGGCGGCGTGCTGTACTTCACGGCTGAAGCGCGAGGGCGCTTCGATGACAAAATCGAAAAACAGGCGGCGTCCACGGGCACTAAGTTGCCCCTCTTGCCCTTCAAGCTCTGAAATTGCGGCGGCGACACGTGCCTTGGTTTGTGGACTGACATGCGCGCGGTTGTTGATCGCACGGTCAACCGTCGCGGTGCTAAGCCCCGATTGTCTGGCAATTTCTTTAAGGGGAAATCGATGTGTCATTTGATGCGTTTCTGATGTCTTTTTCGAAACCAATCAAGGTCTTTTTATTGAACAGTGAAGACAACACAGGGAGACATTCAATGAACGACCAGACTAAAATTGATGCCGGATATTTTGATAGTATAGATTGTGATTTGGGCGCATTCACCGCGCTTATTGATCAAACTGCGGACCCCTCAGACGTACCGCATGCCGCCGAAGTTCAAAAGAATGTACCCATTTATGACATGACCAATTTGCGCCCAACCCTTGAAGATAGGGCGCAACGTCGGGCAATCATGGCCGAATGGGCGCGTGTTCTTCAGACAGGCGCAGGTATTCTGGTTTTGCGTGGTGCATATGCGGACACTGGCGTTCTTGACGAAGCAACCGCGATCTACGAGCACATTATAGAAACGGAAAAGCTGGCAAGCGGCGGTGGAGGGGATCATTTCGCGGCCTCAGGGTCGAATGACCGGATATGGAATTCTTTGCAAAAACTTTGCGAGGCATCACCAGAGGTGTTTTTGCGCTACTTCGCCAATACATCTATCGCGGCGGCTTGCGAAGCGTGGCTTGGCCCGAATTATCAAATGACTGCACAGATCAATTTGGTTCATCCCGGCGGCGCAGCACAGCAGGCACATCGTGATTACCATCTTGGCTTTCAAACTGCGGAAACAAGTTCACAGTATCCCGCCCATGTGCACGATCTTTCATCTGCCCTGACCATACAGGGGGCCGTCGCACATTGTGACATGCCTGTTGAAAGTGGCCCAACAAAGCTTTTGCCGTTTTCACAACTTTACCGCGCTGGTTATGCAGCATGGCGTAGGGACGATTTTCGCGCGTTGTTTGAAGAACGGTGCATTCAACTGCCGCTGGCGAAAGGGGACGCCTTGTTTTTCAACCCTGCCGTTTTCCATGCTGCCGGCGCAAATTCGAGCAGTGATATTCACCGTATGGCAAACCTGTTGCAGGTGTCCTCTGCGTTCGGGCGTGCAATGGAAACGGTCGACCGCGAGAAGATGTGCAAGTTGCTGTATCCCCACGCGGTGAGCGCACATCAGAACAACACGATGGGTGTTGCCGATTTAGGGGCTGCGATTGCTGCATCTGCAGAGGGTTATTCTTTCCCGACCAATTTGGACCGCGATCCCCCCAAAGGCGGGCTTGCCCCCGAGACCCAGCAAGCATTGTTCACCCGTGCCCTTGCTGAGGGTTTGGATCTAAAGGCGTTTACAGCGATTTTAGATGAGATGCGCAGTAAGCAATTGGCATAGCTTTCACCAACAGTCCTAAAACGGTGCCTTAGCCCGTACCCGCAACGACTGCCCATTTTCAGGATGCTTTACGCGCAACTCTTCGGCGTGCAGCATCATGCGTGGGAACGCTTGGCTTTGTTCATGTCCATAAAACGGGTCGCCTAAAATCGGGTGCCCCAGTGCCAACATGTGCAAACGCAATTGATGTGTTCGGCCCGTTTTCGGGATCAATCTGATCCGCGATGTTTCGCCCTGATCCTTAAGCAACCGCCAATCGGTGACAGAGGGTTTGCCGGTTTCGTGGCAGACCATTTGCAAGGGCCGGTTTGGCCAATCGACGATCAATGGCAAATCGACGGTGCCTGCCTTTTCCTCGGGGACACCCCAAACGCGGGCGACATACATCTTCTTTGTTTGGCGCTCTTGGAACTGCATCGACAACGTGCGCTGTGCATGTGGGTTCAGACCAAAGATCATCACCCCCGACGTGTCGCGATCCAAACGGTGCACCAACAAAGCATGTGGAAACACCTGTTGCACCCGCGTGATCAGGCAATCCGCCAAATGCTCGCCCCGTCCGGGGACGGAGAGCAGGCCAGCGGGCTTATCAACGGCAATGACATCTGCATCGTCGTGCAAAATGACAAGCGGATCGTGCGGGGGGGTATAGGGTGTTTGCATGCCCTCAGTTCACAGATGTGCGTTTGGTTTTCAACCCTCTCGACGCATCTTGCGAAACATAGAGACCGAATAGATCACCAATGCGGCCCAGATCATCGGAAAGGCGATCATACGGGCGCGCCCGAATTCCTCACCGAAGGCAAAGACAGCAACAAGGAAGATCAACGTCGGTGCGATGTATTGCATAATGGCGATAGTGGTCAGCTGCAGCCCTTTTGCCCCGTTGGCATACAGCAGTAGCGGCACAGCCGTAACGATACCGCAGCCCATCAACATCAACGTGTCGCGCGTTGGGCTAAGTTCAAAATGGTTCTGCCCCTACACGCCCAACCACGTCACATAGATCAGTGCGGGTACCAGCAGGATCAACACCTCTAGCAAGAACCCTTGGTTTGGGCCAATCGGCAGCTGCTTTTTGGCAAGGGCATACAGCCCCCATGAGACGGTCAGCCCCAAAGACACCCATGGCACCGATCCATTTGAAACCGCCAAAACGACAACAGCACCTGCGGCCAAAGCGATTGCGACAAGCTGTGCGCGGGTTAACGCTTCACGCAGGACAATCGCACCAAGTGCGACACTAAACAGCGGGTTTATGTAATATCCAAGGGCCGCATCAAGGGTACGGTCGGCGGCAATCGCCCAGACATATATCCCCCAGTTGATAGAGATCAGCGCAGCGGTAACGCAGGCCATTCCCAACATTTTTGGATCCATGATGGCGCTGCGCACATCCTTGGTCCGTCCCAAAAGAATTAGAAGGATGCCTGCGATGGGCACCGACCAGATCACGCGGTGCGCAACCACTTCGGCGGATGGCAGATGCGACAACAGCTTGAGATAGATCGGTAGGAAACCCCACAAGAAATAAGCCGCAAAGGCAAAGCTGAAGCCAGATAGAGTGTCACCACTTGCAGGTGTAGATGGCTTTGGCATGAGGATGCTCCGTTCGCTGGGTTGGCTATGGGTAACAGTCCTACTCCTGCTGTCCATAACTATAAATTACGGAGCAATTCTGTCGGCCATGATGGGGTCGCGGAAACCCGCCGAAACAAAAGGTATGGATTCCCCCACTTGAGTGAAACCCATATAAAATTGACTACTTATTAATACTTTTTGAACAAACACTTTGGATTCTTGAAATGGCACTCTCAAGCCCTGCATCAATTAGCAGTTTACCCAGCATCGTTTTAGATGCGTCTATTACGGACACATTGAACGCTGAATGTGGAAAGCCAATCCAATTTGGCCCTGACAGTTACAAACCAGGCGCAAAGTCCCACAAAGCCCAACCAGGTCCCTCTGTGTGGAATGGCGAAACCATCACGATTCCAGAAACTGGCGTTTATATCTGCATCTTTTCAGGAACTTGTGAGACTGATGGCGACACGCAAAGCGCTCAAATCCACCTAAACCTGCGCCAAGTATCAAAGGGTGTGATTACAATCGGAAGCACCCCGATTGATCAAGAATACTGTGAAAAATCCATCTATCGTCGCGTATCAAAATTTGAAAAAGGCGACGAAGTCTGGATATCAGCAACACGCGAAGACGGGCGAGATGTCCGTATTACGTCCGCTAAATGGATGTTTCATCACTCACTGCCTTTGTGATTCTCATCAGTATGATTCGATGCGCAAACAGCCGTTTTAGCTGTTTACGCCTCAAACCTTAGACCTTCACGCGCTCTGATTTGGGATCATAGAACGGTTTCAACTGTGCCTCGGCTTTAACCCGCGTGCCCATCACATCGATTTCAAATGATGAAGCCAGCAGCTCTGCCACGCTTTCACCTTTGCATGGCACATAGCCCATACCGATGGCAGCACCCACGTGGTGTCCGTATCCGCCCGAAGACAAATAGCCAACGTTTTCACCATCCCGCAGGATCGGTTCGTTGTGGTACAGCAATGGCTCTGCGTCGGTCAGTTTGAACTGGACCAAGCGTTGCTCAAGCCCTGTTTCGCGTTTTGCCAACACAGCGTCACGACCGATAAAGTTAGGCTTGTCGGTTTTAACAGCAAAGCCAAGGCCCGCTTCCAGAACGTGATCCTCTGATGTGATGTCATGCCCAAAGTGACGGAAGCCTTTTTCCATCCGGCATGTATCCATCATATGCATCCCGCACAGTTTTAGCCCCATGTCTTGGCCCGCCTCATGCAGCGTTTCAAACATATGCCCCGCCATGTCGGACGGCATATAGATTTCCCAACCCAACTCACCCACATAAGTCACACGGTGCACACGAGCGAGGCCCATGCCCAGCTCGATTTCTTGCGCTGTCCCAAATGGGTTCACCGCATTGCGAAAGTCATTGGGCGACACCGCTTGCAGCAGTTTGCGCGCATTTGGGCCCATGACAGCCAACACGCCTTCGCCCGCGGTGACGTCCGTGATCACCACGTTAAAGTCACCCTGATTTCGGCGCATCCATGTCTGGTCTGCAAGGCGCGTCGCGGCAGGTGTCACGACAAGATAGCAATTCTCTTCGATCCGCGTGACGGTCACATCCGCCTCAATTCCAGCCTTGGAATTCAGGAACTGTGTGTAGACAATTTTGCCAACTGGTACATCATAATCACCGCCACCTATGTAGTTCATAAAGGCCATTGCATCACGGCCCTCGACACGCAATTTCCCGAAGGATGTCATGTCATACATGCCTACGTTATTGCGCACTGCGTTGTGTTCGGCAGCCACGTTGTCAAAGAAATTTTGGCGTTTCCATGAGTATTCGTATTCTGGTTTCTGACCTTCATTGGCGAACCAGTTGGCGCGTTCCCAACCTGCGATTTCGCCCATGACGGCACCCTGATCCAACAGATGCTGGTGGAACGGCGTGCGGCGCACACCGCGCGCTGTTGCCTTTTGGCGGAAGGGGAAGTGATCGGCATAAAGCAGACCAAGCGTCTCTTTTGAGCGTGCCTCAAGATAGCGTTTGTTGCCTTGGAACGGCTGCATACGACTGATGTCTACATCGCCCAGATCGAATGGTTTTTCACCTGTATCCATCCATGCCGCCAGCGCCATACCTGCGCCGCCAGCGGATTGAATACCGATCGAGTTAAAGCCCGCCGCGACCCAGAAATTGTCCATCTCTGGCGCAAGGCCAAGGTGATAGGCATCATCGGGCGTAAAGGATTCAGGACCGTTAAAGAACGTGTGAATACCCGCCTCTGCCAACAGTGGCATCCGTTCGATCGCCTTCTCTAGAATTGGTTCAAAGTGATCGAAATCTTCTTGCAACTGGTCAAATTCAAAGTCGTCGGGAATACCGTCCACAGCCCATGGCTTGGATTCTGGTTCAAACGCTCCCAACAGGAATTTGCCCACGTCTTCTTTGTAATAGGCGTGCTCATCAGGGACGCGCAGCACTGGCAATTGCGTCAAACCCTCAATCGCTTCGGTCACGATGTAGAAGTGTTCACAGGCTTGCAACGGGACGTTCACGCCAGCCATGCGTCCAACTTCGTGCCCCCACATGCCGCCACAGTTCACAACCATGTCCGCTTCGATGTGGCCTGAATTGCCGTCTTCATCCGTCCAATCAACGCCCGTGACGCGGCTGCCATCTTTGGCCATGCCAGTCACTTTAACACCTTCCTTGATCAGCCCACCGCGCTGACGCGCACCTTTGGCCAATGCCAATGCGATGTTGGCTGGATCGCCCTGACCGTCGAGCGGCAAATAGACAGCCCCCACAACACCCTCAAGGTTAAGATGCGGATACATTTCTTGGACGCGCTCGTTTGAGATTTCTTCAACCTCAACACCAAAGGCGCGGGCCATAGCCGCTTGGCGATAGATTTCTTCGCGACGTTCTTCGGTCAAGGCAACGGTAATGGATCCCACCCGTTTGAAACCAGTGGCCACGCCTGTTTCTTCTTCCAGCCCGCCGTACAATTCTTGGGAATATTTCGCCAGTTTGGTCATGTTCGCCGTTGCACGTAATTGCGCGATCAGACCCGCGGCGTGCCACGTCGTGCCAGATGTCAGTTGTTTGCGTTCCAAAAGAACCACATCTTCCCAACCCAATTTGGTCAGGTGATAGGCAACGGAACAGCCGATAACGCCGCCCCCGATAATGACAACGCGTGCTTTATTTGGAAGTGCAGACATGGGTTCAAGCCTTATGAATCGAAGTTGATTTCACTTTGGCACAAAATGGCGCAAACTAGACCTTCAAAAACGTCATTACTGACGCTTTCGATCCATCAGATCCGCTGGCCCGATACTTTTTTGTTCTTGCGGATTGCGGTGGGTGTGATCCCAAAAAAGCTGCGGTAGAGGCTGGAAAATCCGTTAGGGAACCCACAGGCCATGCCAACCTCACGCACTGATAGCGTCGTGTTTAGCAGTAGGTTATTTGCCCAGTTTAGGCGCAGTTCACGGTAGTATGTGTTGGGCGTGGTGTTCAGTTTACTATGGAAACGACGTTCTAATGAGCGCGATGAAATGCCCACGCGCGTGACCAATTCGGCAATCGGCATGGGGTCTTCCATATGCGATTGCATCAATTCGATACACTGATCCAACTCTTTATCGCCTGTCATACTTAGGCGTTTACCACCAAAGGGCTGAAGGGTTTTGAAGTCGCGAATTTTCTCATGCAACAAGATATCTGCCACAGTCATAACACCTGCCGCAGACATGTGATTGCCCACCAATCCCAGCGTCAAATCGACGGTCGCGCCCATTCCCGCACAGGTCACGACGCGCCCATCATCCACTGCCAAGGCATAGGTGCCCTCCCCGCCTGGATCACCACGTTCCTGCAAAACTGCGCGGTTTTCCCAGTGTGTTGTGTGGTCCCCAGATCCGTCGGGGTGTTCAGAGATGTATCGGCTGGCGGCCTCAGACAGCAAAATCACCTTGGCCTTGCGATAGCTGTAAGCCGAGATTGTTGTGCCCAAAGACAGTTCTGGATGATCAGAGTCTGTGTTACCAATGACGAAAACATAGTCGGCCGTTGGGCGATCTGTCAGGGGTTCACACAGCGTCCCCAAACCCGCACGACAAGACACATACCCGCCTTTGGCAGAGCGATAGGTCCAATCAAACAATGTGGTTGGATTGATCCGGTTCGCCATACGCAGCACTTCGACCACGCCTGACAATTC
>JAGSGK010000191.1 GCA_023955215.1 Paracoccaceae bacterium | reverse complement strand
CATATTTGTGATCCATATGCTCTGCATATTGATGCAGCTCATCAACATCGCTTTTCGTTGATGCAGACCATGCAATTCCAGGGCGCAAGTAGCAGTCGATACCGTGCTCTTTGATCAACCCTTTGACCAGCGCCTTTGAATCTTGGCCAAGCTCCCAAAGTTTAAGCGCGTCATCATCGCCTAACATCTTTTCCAAATAAGGTTGTTCAACCCGCTGGCCACTGCCCAATTGTCCCCCATTGCGGCCCGATGCTCCAAATCCAATGCGTTGCGCATCGATCAGCACAACGTCACGTCCAGCCTGCGCTAAATGCAGGGCTGCGGACAGCCCCGTAAATCCTGCGCCTATGACACAGACATCCGCGCGAGTATCACCTTCAAGTGGAGAGCAAGGCGGCAAGGTGTCTGTCGTCGCAGCGTACCAGCTTTCGGGATATGCTCCTTGGATGTCGTTGGCATCAAGTAGGTTCATGTTAACGGCCTAGACGTTGAGCAATAGATGCTCGCGCTCCCATGGAGAGATAACTTGCAAGAATTCATCGTATTCCGCACGCTTCACAATCGAGTAGACTCGGGCAAAATCCGCACCCAAAACTTCATGCAAGGCCGTGGCTTCCTCGAACAGATCCAATGCCTCCCCAAGCACGCGCGGGATGTCTTCTGCCCCATCATATGCATCGCCTTTGAATTGTTTGTCGGGACGCTTTTCTTCTAGCAAACCCAAATAACCGCAGGCCAGAGATGCTGCGATGCATAGGTATGGGTTGCAATCCATGCCTGCCAAACGGTTCTCAACGCGGCGGGCATCAGGGGACGAGAGTGGGATACGAATACCTGTCGTGCGGTTGTCACGTGCCCATTCCAAATTGATGGGGGCCGCGTGGTCTTTCACATATCGGCGATAACTGTTCACATAAGGGGCCATCACCGCCAATGCAGATGGCATGTGGTTTTGCAGGCCTGCGATAAAGTGGAAAAACGCATCTGTCTCGCCACCCTGAGGGCCGGAAAAGATGTTTTGACCAGTCTCAATATCCAAGATCGAGTGGTGAATGTGCATTGCAGATCCAGGTTCATCCGCAATCGGTTTCGCCATGAATGTTGCATAACAATCGTGACGCAATGCAGCCTCACGGATCAAGCGTTTGAAGTAAAAAACTTCGTCAGCCAGTTTCACGGGATCACCGTGCAACAGATTGATCTCAAGCTGACCAGCACCGCCTTCTTGCGTGATGCCATCAATCTCGAAACCTTGCGCTTCTGCAAAGTCATAAATGTCGTCGATAACAGGGCCAAACTCATCAACCGCAGTCATCGAATATGCCTGACGTGCAGCCGCGGGGCGACCGGAACGGCCCATCATTGGACGAATTTCTTGGGCTGGATCTATATTGCGGGCCACAAGGAAGAATTCCATTTCAGGGGCCACGACAGGCTCCCAGCCTTTGTCGCGGTACATTTTCACAACGCGCTTCAAGACGTTGCGCGGCGAGAATGGAACGGGCTCGCCGTTGCGATCAAAGGCGTCATGGATCACTTGAAGCGTCCAATCACCGGTCCACGGTGCTGCAGTTGCAGTGGACATGTCGGGGCGCAAAATCATGTCTTTTTCGATGAAGCCCTCATCGCCTGCGGCTTCACCCCATCCGCCTGTAATGGTTTGGTAAAAGATACTGTCTGGCAAATGAAACGAGTCTTGGCGCATGAATTTCTTGGCAGGCACCGCTTTGCCGCGCGCGATGCCAGGTAGGTCAGAAATTATACACTCTACCTCGTCTAGACGGCGGTCTTTTAGGTACTCTTGCGCAGCTTCGGGTAGGGTACCATTCCAGTTCGTGGCCATCAGGCCCTCTCTTTCATAAAAAAGTCAGCCATCTTCTTGCCGATTTCGGCATTGTTGTTGGCGGCAGATAGTTGGCGTTTGGCATGTTCGACGCGATCGACTGCGACTGCCCCGCTCTTGTATTGGATCAGCCCATCGATCGCGGGGCTTTCGAATTCTGGATGCGGCTGCATTGTCCAAATTTGATCACCGTAAGCCAAAGCAGCATGCGCGCAAAACGAGGAGGAACCTATTGTTTCAGCGCCTTTTGGAGGCTGTATAACTTGGTCTTGATGCCATGCGTTTAACGCAAATTTTTGACCTTTCATGTCATACTCGACGCGGCCAACTGACCAACCTTGATCAAATTTTGCGACGGTCCCGCCCAAAGCTTGGGCAATGATCTGATGACCAAAGCATATACCAATCAATGGCTTGCCCGATGCATGTATCGCGTGGATCAATTCTTCAAGAGGGGGGATAAACGCATGATCCTCATAAGCGCCGTGCTTAGAGCCACTGATTAACCAGCCATCGACATCGTCTAAATTGTGAGGAAATTCCATATCAACAACGCTGAAGGTTTCCAGATCAAAATCATGCCCGTGTCCCGCTAACAGGCGGCTGTACAACGCATTATAATCACCAAGTTCTGATTGCAGCTCTGGAACAAAATGGCCCGCTTGGAGTAGTCCGATTTTCATAAAGCACCTTAGTTTTTTTCACCCTACTGCAAGGGATTAGGGCGCGGCAAGCGCCCTTAGACACGTTCCAGCAAGGCGCGCCAATGTGTTGAGGCAGGCATCTGTTCAAACTTTTCAATTTCTTGGCGTTTACAGCGCACAAGGTTGCCGATCAGCATTTGATCAAAGATACGTGAAATCAGTGGATCGCTTGCAAACATATCGGTTGCAGCCGTCCAATCTGCCGCGAGGCGAGGCAAATCGTCAACGTCATAAGCGTTCCCGACGATTGGCTCGCTTGGCTCCAATTCGTCTTTGATACCAATCATCGCCGCACCCAATACTGCGCTTAGCAAAAGGTAGGGATTGATATCACCGCCAGCGGTGCGGTGCTCGATCCGGCGTGCGCCATTTGGACCGCCGGGGATACGGATCGCTACGGTGCGGTTATCATATCCCCATGCGGCCGCGGTGGGCGCGTGAGCTCCATCAACCAATCGATCATACGAATTTGCGAAAGGGGCAAAGATCAAACTGCTGGCGGGCATTGCGGCCAAACATCCTGCAACAGCGTGGCGCATAGTATCAGTGCCTTCAGGTCCGCCATTGTCAAAGACGTTGTTACCCTCACTGTCCAAGACCGAAAAATGGACATGCATGCCATTGCCCGCGTCATCTAAATAGGGCTTCGCCATAAATGTTGCGGCCATGCCATGTTTGCGGGCCAAGCCACGCACCAGTGATTTGAACAGCCACGCATTGTCTGCCGCCTCTAAAGCAGGGCCATGGCGCATGGTGATTTCGAATTGCCCTACGCCAGCCTCTGATGTGGCTGTTTCAACGGGAATACCCATCGCTGCAGCCCCTGAATAAAGATCGTCAAAAAATGCTGCGAAGGCGTCAATTTGAGACACAGACAACACTTCGCCACCATCAAGGGGCACACCATTTCGTGGATCAACTGGAGGCGCGGGCGCATCGCCTTTGTCATCAACAAGCGTGAATTCCATCTCAGTTGCTGCAATTACTTGCCAGCCACGAGCGTCATAATCAGCCAATACACGGGCCAAAGCGTGTCGTGGATCGCCAGCAAAAGGTGTTCCATCTTCATTGCTCAACGTCACAGGAACAATTGCGGAAGGTGTTTCTAACCAAGGAACGGGGCAAGGTGCACGGTCTGTTGGGAACAACATTCCGTCTGCATCTCCACTTTCAAAAACAAGCGGGCTGCCGACAATATCCGTACCCCACAAATCAACATCGAGTGCGGAAAATGGTAGGCGGACTGATCCAGATGGTAACTTGTCAGCATATGAACCGGGAACAACCTTACCACGCATTTGACCGTTCAGGTCACATGCGACGACGCGGAAGGTTTGAAGATCAGCTAAGTTCATTGTTCAGGTCCCAAATTCGATTTTCCTAGCGCGCATTCAGCGAATACAAAGCAGGATTTATCTTACCGTATAAGATTAGGACGAATGCGCAATCGCTCGCGTGTGTTTGCTGGAAGATGGCGGTTCAGGCGACGGTTCACGATACTAAACAGGCCAATCACGCAGAGCGTTAGGAGAATGAAATACCCAGCCAAAATAGGGTACGGAATGAAAGGGTTGAACGTCTTATCCGCAAAATAGCTTGCGTAATAAAGCGCATCGCCACGTTGTTGCCATGCGGGGAACCCACTGAAGAAAACCAAAGTGGTCGCGTGAAACAAAAAGATCGCTTCATTCGTATAGGCAGGCCATGCAAGACGTAGCATTGTTGGCCATATAACGCGTTTGAAACGGGACCAGCCCGAAAGGCCATATGCATCAGCGGCCTCAACATCACCCTTTGGGATCGAGCGCAAAGCGCCATAAAATATTTCGGCGGTATAGGCGGAGGTGTTAAAAAACAGCACGACCAATGCGCCCAACCAGGCGGCGGTGAAAGGCGCAAAAATTGGAAAGACGGTTTTCAATTTAAGGAACAGAAAATAGCCAAAGAAGAATTGGATGAACAGTGGGGAACCGCGAAACAGGAAGATGAACCATTCAGATGGTTTACGTATCACCTTGATATTTGATGCTTTCCCAAGAGCCAGTAGCGTTGCGAAACCAAATCCTGCGATCAAGGCGAGGATACCAAAATAGACGTTCCAAATCATGCCAGAGCCGATGAGCGTGAACTGTTCGCACAATGTGAAGTCTTCACGAGGGAGCAAGCGTTTCCCGATCCCAACGGCCCGCAAGCCATAGTCCGTTATCGTTTGTACGCAGGCGTTCATGTTGTACCCGCCTTGCGCTGTGCTTCACCAGCGGTGGTCGCTTGGCCGCGTGTAAGGCGTGCCATTAAGCGCTCGAGTGTGATTTCGGAAACGCGAGTGAAAATGAGATAGAAAACAAGCAAGGCAAGGAAATACCACATGCGCCAATCACCGTGCGGGTAGTCAGTGAAGCGGGATGTCTTGATACCGCCAAGTTCACGGGCCCAGTAAACGATGTCTTGGATACCGAGCAGAAACAACAATGGTGTTGCTTTGATCAAAACCATCCATAGGTTGGAAAGGCCGGGCAGGGCATAAACCCACATCTGCGGGACAAGAATGCGCCAAAACGTTTGGCGCGATGTCATGCCATAGCTTTCGCCCGTTTCGATCTGTCCACGTGGCACTGCAGCCATGGCACCTTGAATAACATTGGCGGCAAAAGCACCAAATACAATCGCGAAGGTAAAGACCGCAATGGCGAAACCATAGCTTTCGTGGACCCATTGTGGCGCGTTGCCCAGTGGCATTTTTGCAGCCTGACAAACAACAAAGTCACTACCTTGGCGGATTGGTTCGACCCAGTCGGGACAAAGAATATGATGGCGCGTGGCCTCTATTATTTGATCCAAAGCGATTACAAAGAATAGGAAAAAGGCGATATCGGGCACACCGCGCACAACTGCGATGTAGCCACGACCCAGCCAAGAGACGGGTGCAATACGTGAACGGGCAGCAGATGCGCCGGCAAACCCGAAAGCAAGAGCGGTGGGGGCCGTGATCCCCAACAGCAATAGCACAGTAAGCACGGACCAATAGATCGACATATGTTTGCCGGTGGTCAGATAGCAGGCCATCCATTGCCAGTCAGGCAAGAGGCTGGGGTCTGTGCAAAAACTGAAAATGGGGAGACCTCATTGAGGGCGGAATTTGAGTTTATTTAGTAAGATGAAGGGGGAAGCGCACTTGCCTCCCCCTTCGCAGATAGATTGGTTAACTTAGAATTGTTCGCCAACTTCCCATTTAGCGATCAGCGCATTCAATGTGCCGTCGTCTTTCATGGATTGGATGGCTGCGTCGAACTTGCCTTTCAGCTCGCCGTCGCTTTCACGTAGGCCCATGCCAACGCCGCCACCGATCAATTCTTTTTGATCAAGCAATTGCAGATCGCCATCTTCGTCAGCGATTGGCGCAAGATATGCGTTGTCGGCTAGAACCGCATCTGCTTCACCGTTTTTAACAGCCGCAACTGTTTCTTCTGGTGTGGCGAATTCAACCAAAGTCGCGCCGGATGCAGCAACGAATGATGCTTGGATTGTGCCAGTTTGTGCAGCAAT
>JAGSGK010000053.1 GCA_023955215.1 Paracoccaceae bacterium | reverse complement strand
TGTTGGCAGCGTCAAAAGGAAGTATTATTAAAATTAAAACTACAGGCGTAGATGCACAGCCACTGGCTGACGCACTTGCTGCTTTGGTCGCTGACAAATTCGGTGAAGAAGCCTAAGGGAACAAAAGGGACGGGGTCGATTGCTTTGGTTAAAGATGCACAAAAAAGCACTGCTGATGTGCAGCCGAAGCCGGTAAGCTTCAAGCAATATGATCGGCGTAGCCTGTCCTATGCGTCAACCTTTGGCGATCCGATTAAGGCAACTATAATTCGGATTATAGAAGCGTTTACTGGCAAGCTAACTGTTTTGCGCCTTATCCGTAAGTTTGAGAAAAAAGAGACCCCAAGTGGGCAAGCCTTTTGGCGTGCTGCATTGGATGTGATGGGTATCGAGTTGACGACGCCACAATCACAACTAGACCGCATTCCTAAATCAGGCCCTGTGATCGTTGTCGCCAACCATCCTCACGGCATGGTTGACGGAATGATTTTTGCTGATTTGATCGGCCGTGTGCGGCCTGACTATCGTATTCTGACCCGTTCATTGCTTACTGCGATCGATGAAGTTGCGGGGAGCTACATGATCGCTGTGCCCTTCGCGCATGATCCAGATGCGTTGCAAAAGGGCGTAGCGATGCGTGCGGAAGCCATGCAACATCTGAAAGACGGCGGCGTTGTTGCGCTATTCCCATCAGGTTCAGTTGCTGCATCAGAGACGTTCTTTGGCCCTGCAATCGAAGAAGAATGGAATGTGTTTACGGCTGCCTTGATCCGTAGATCGGGTGCCACAGTTGTGCCAATGCATTTCCCTGGTCAAAATAGTCGCGCTTACCAAATCGCGAACAAACTATCCCCGATTTTACGTCAGGGTTTGTTGCTTCATGAAATCGTTCATTCGTTGAACAAGCCCCAAGGGCCTATCGTGGGCCATCCAGTCGCTGATGAAGACATTGCGGCTTGGAAAGGTGATCCACGTGGCTTTATGGCGTGGCTTCGTAACCATACGCTTAGTTTAAAAGACTAAAGGTTATCTTGTCGGAACAGGTGTTTCACCGCGATAGTCATAGAAGCCGCGTTGGGTTTTGCGTCCCAACCAACCGGCCTCAACGTATTTTGTGAGCAACGGGCAAGGGCGGTACTTTGTGTCGGCCAGCCCGTCATGCAATACGTTCATAATCGCAAGACAGGTGTCCAATCCGATAAAATCAGCGAGTTCAAGCGGACCCATTGGGTGGTTGGCTCCCAAGCGCATTGAGCTATCGATGGACTGTACGTTTCCAACGCCCTCGTACAGCGTATAGACGGCTTCGTTGATCATCGGCATCAGGATGCGGTTCACGATAAATGCTGGGAAATCTTCGGCGGATGCAGCGGTTTTCCCTAACCTGTCGACGACTTTCTTGCAGGCATCAAAAGTTTCTGCATCAGTGGCGATACCGCGGATCAACTCGACCAACTGCATCACAGGAACTGGATTCATAAAGTGAAAGCCCATGAATTTTTCAGGACGATCCGTGCGGCTGGCGAGTCGGGTGATAGAGATGGACGATGTGTTCGACGTCAAAATAGTATGTGGCTGGAGATGGGGCAGGAGGCTGTCAAAGATTGATTGCTTTACAACTTCTTTCTCTGTTGCTGCCTCGATGACCAAATCAGTTTGGCCAAGGTCTGGCAGCGCGCTGGTTGTGATGATCCGCCCGATTGCAGCAGCCTTATTTTCGGCGCTGATTTTCTTACGGCTCACTTGGCGTTCCATATTTTTGTCGATGCGTGCCATCGCCTGCGCAAGCGCATCTTCATTCACATCGTTCAGCAATACGTCATAGCCAGCAAGTGACATCACATGCGCGATGCCGTTCCCCATTTGGCCTGCACCAATGATACCGATTTTTTGAATGTCCATTTTGGCCCCTTAACTGCTTAGTATCACCATAGGGCCGTGGCCGGTCCAAGAGCAAGGTATGAACATATGTTCATAATATCTTATCCGAATTTAAGGGCTTCGCTGCGATACCTCTTATTGGGTGAAAAGAGGAGTGGTTTAGCATGACCTATGATGCGCTGGGGGCGGGGGCCCTCGACTATCTGCCGTGCCGGTATGGCACGTCCAAATTGTTATTTCGGGGCCCTAGGCGGCCCTTGAAGGAACCCTACATTGCTTTTCTGGGGGGAACCGAAACATACGGAAAGTTCATCGCGAATCCATTTCCTGAACTGATTGAGCAAAGCATAGGGCGGACTTGTGTCAACCTTGGCTGTGTGAATGCAGGGGTGGATGTGTTCGCAACCGATCCACAGATCGTCAAAATAGCGTCTGGTGCTGATGTAACGGTCCTACAGCTGATGGGAGCACACAACATGTCCAATCGGTTCTATACGGTCCACCCACGGCGAAACGACCGGTTTTTGAAGCCGTCCACCTTGTTACAAGCGATTTACCGAGAAGTGGATTTTGCGGAGTTCAACTTTAACAAACATATGCTTCATCGTCTTTACACGTTGTCTCCGGGGCGTTTTGATACCGTCGTTGTGGAACTGCAGCAGGCGTGGTTGGCGCGTATGCGGATGTTGCTGGGCAAGATTGAGGGAAAGGTTGTTTTGCTTTGGTTCGCGGACCATGCACCCGATGACACGTTTCCACCGGACCAAGAAAAAGACCCTTGGTTTGTGACGCGTGAGATGATCGAAGAGCTGCGTTCAATGCCCGCTGAGCTGGTTGAAGTGACAGCATCGCCATCCTCTTGTGCCCTTGGTACAGAAGGAATGGTTTTTAGCCCAATGGAAACACCCATCGCGCAGCAGCTCTTGGGACCTGCAGCACATCAAGAGGCGGCGGCTGCACTGTTGGAAAGTTTGTGGATTGAGGAAATGAAAAAGGCCCGCTTGGGAGCGGGCCTTTCAAAGTAATTGAGACGAGAGTTACAGTTTTTCTAGCAACTCTGGAACGGCGTCGAATAGGTCGGCAACCAATCCATAGTCCGCAACTTGGAAGATAGGTGCTTCTTCGTCTTTGTTGATTGCGACGATGACTTTGGAGTCCTTCATCCCAGCCAAGTGCTGGATCGCGCCAGAAATACCGACCGCAACATACAGTTCAGGGGCCACAACCTTACCTGTTTGGCCAACCTGCCAATCATTGGGTGCATAGCCTGAGTCGACTGCTGCACGGGATGCGCCAACAGCGGCACCCAGTTTGTCAGCAAGTTTCTCGATCAGAGCAAAGTCTTCTTCAGATCCAACGCCACGACCACCAGAAACAACAACACCAGCAGATGTCAGTTCTGGGCGATCAGATGTCGCTACCTTGTCTTCAATCCATGAAGATAGGCCTGGGTCAGCAGCTGCAGCAATGTTTTCAACTGCAGCAGACCCACCAACTGGAGCGGCATCAAATGTTGCACCACGGAAGGTAATGACCTTTTTCGCATCCAAAGATTTGACTGTCTGGATCGCGTTGCCTGCATAAATTGGGCGCTCAAAGGTGTTCGCATCAACAACCGCAGTTGCATCAGAAATCACCATTACGTCCAACAAGGCTGCAACACGTGGCATGATGTTTTTCGCATCAGTCGTTGCTGGCGCAACGATGTGCTCATAATCGCCCGACAATGAGATCAGCAAATCGGCAACTGGCTCTGCCAAACGCTTGCCGTAGATTGCGTCTTCTGCGCAAAGAACCCTCGCAACGCCAGTAATGGTCGCTGCTGCGGCCGCTGCTGCGGAACATATTGAACCAGTGCATAAAACAGTCACGTCGCCCAACGCGCCAGCCGCAGTTACAGCCTTTGCTGTTGCGTCCATTGCCAGTTCGCCGTCAGTCACTTCAGCTAAAAGAAGTACAGCCATTATACAGTCCCCGCTTCTTTAAGTTTCGCAATCAGCTCATCGACTGACGCAACCTTGATACCTGCCGCACGTGTCGCTGGTTCGGTTGTACCGGTAACTTCCAAACGTGGAGACACGTCTACGCCGTAATCTGCTGGCGTTTTCTCATCCATTGGCTTCTTCTTAGCCTTCATGATGTTTGGCAAAGACGCATAACGCGGCTCATTCAGACGTAGATCGACAGTCACAACAGTTGGCATGCTCACTTCGATAGTTTGAAGGCCACCATCAACTTCGCGCGTAACCTTGGCTTTGTCGCCAGCGACTTCGACTTCGGATGCAAATGTCGCTTGCGACCAACCCATCAATGCGGACAGCATTTGGCCGGTTGCGTTCATGTCGTTGTCGATTGCCTGTTTGCCACAAAGGACCAAACCCGGCTGTTCTTCGTCTACGATCGCTTTCAGGATCTTAGCAACGGCCAATGGTTCGATGTCTTGGTGAACGTCATCAGTCGCCACAACCAAGATTGCGCGGTCAGCACCCATCGCGAGTGCAGTGCGCAGCGTTTCTTGGGATTGTTTGACGCCAACAGACACAGCGATCACTTCGTCCGCTTGACCTGCTTCTTTGAGGCGGATCGCCTGTTCGACTGAAATCTCGTCAAACGGGTTCATCGACATTTTGACGTTGGCAAGATCAACACCGGAACCGTCCGCTTTGACACGAACCTTCACGTTATAATCGATCACGCGTTTGACAGGTACAAGCACCTTCATGAGCGTCTTTCTCCTTTAATACGACTCATCCCTTTTGGATAAGTTCAACACTTTGGGTATTTCTTAGCGAAGCATCGGCAGCCACAACAGTACAAAATCGTCATGTTTGCGCTATCGGACGCCGCGTCGAATGTATTTTTCGGAGGTTTCTTTAAATTAGCGGTTTGCACCCGGAACCCAAAGCACGTCGTCCTTGCCACCATTGTTGGCGATGCGCGCCGCAACGAAGAACCAATCACTCAGACGATTTAGGTATTTTACGGCGGCCGGGTTAACAGACTCCATGGTTGCCAGCTCTACAGACAGGCGTTCAGCGCGGCGCGCAACGGTACGGCAAACGTGCAATTGTGCTGCTAATTCGGAACCACCCGGTAAGATGAAACTGCGCAATGGTTCAAGAACGTTGGTCATGGCGTCTATTTCAGCCTCAAGGCGTTTCACTTGTGCATCTGCGACGCGAAGCGGCGGATATTCGGCCTGCGCGTCTTTTTCCATGTTTGGATTACACATGTCTGCACCCAGATCGAACAAGTCATTTTGAATGCGGCTAAGGGCCTCATCAACTGTACCTTCCGCGGTTAGACGGGCAACGCCTACAAAACAGTTTAATTCATCAGAGGTGCCATAGGCCGTAACGCGCATTGAATGTTTCGCAACACGTGCGCCATCACCCAGAGCGGTTTCGCCCGCATCGCCAGTTTTTGTGTAAATCTTATTTAGAACGACCATGGGGTTACCCTCCGTTGCGTTTTAGGTAGGCGAAAATCAGGATCAAAACCACGGCTACAGCCTGTAGGATAATCCGCCAACGCATCAATTTGTTTGAATTGCTGTGGGCCCAGCCTTTGCCGCGGGCCAAGCCGCTAAGGCCAAACATAAGGGCAACAATGACCGCCAGCACAGCAATAATCAGTACGTAAAACATCGGTCCACTCAACATGGCGCTCTCCAATTCGTCTCAGTTCTCATCTGATGTAGCTGTGAGAACGCCAAAAGCGAAGACTTTTTGCGTTAGATGCGCGACAGCACCCAATCCAAGGCCCATGTTGGCAGTAAACGTCGTAAGCCTGCCATCACATAAGTGGGGGTCGTGACAAAATATCGCGCACGTGGGCGTTTGGATTCCAGCGCATGAATCAGTTTTTGCACAACGGCTTCAGGTGGCAATTCAAATGGGTCAGGGCCGTTTGAATTGTAAAGGCGGCTTAGCAACTTTGCCTCATATTGAGGTGCACGTGCAGCGTCTTTCCAATTGATCCAGCGTTCAAAGTGCGGGATCGCATTTTCGCGGAATTTGGTGGTGATGGGGCCAGGTTCAATTAAAACGATTTTGATATTCGTGTCGCGCATTTCAATGCGTAAGGTGTCGGTCAGACCTTCGAGCGCAAACTTGCTGGCGTTATATGCACCGCGCCATGGCATCGTCACTAATCCTAAGACGGATGAGCATTGGATAATCCGCCCATGGCCTTGTGCCCGCATGATCGGCAGTAACGAGCGCGTAAGCTCATGCCACCCAAAAAAGTTTGCTTCAAAGATTGAACGCAGGGCGTCCGTTGGCATGTCTTCAACCGCACCAGGAATTGCGTGAGCACCATTATTAAACAGGGCATCAAGCGTGCCGTCTGTCGCCTCGAGAACCTCGTTCAGGCCTTGGTGGATGCTTTCGGTGTCGGTGTAATCGATACGGGGGGCTTCAAAGCCCATTGTACGTAAGCGATCACAATCGACTTGTTGCTTGCAGGACGCGAAAACTCGCCAGCCTTCTTCTCGGAGTTTCATCGCAGCAGCGAGGCCAATTCCCGATGAGCAGCCGGTTATCAATATCGATCGTTTCACCATCAATTATGCTCATTTAATTTGCGCGAACAATGCCGCTGTTCTGTGATATTTAGCTGTCGCTAAGTAGAAAATCAGCCATCCAGCCGAATGTCACACCGTCGAGCGAGCGCATTTCAATCCATCCGTCACCGTTGTCGTCCAATACTTCGACTTCCACGCCGCGGGTCAGTCGACCAACGACTTCATAATCTGTACTCGGACCACTGCGAACATTGACGCGGTCTCCTGATACGATTCGGACGTCTTGAATGGATGTCGATGTAATCACTTCAAAGGCTTCAGGTTCGACGATCAAGCTGGGCAGTATCAACTCGCCAAGCGGTTCTTCGACGACGTCCACAACGAGCGAAGCAGGTGTGGCCTCAATCTTTTCAGGCTGAGCCAGTGTTACAACCGATGCGATAATCTTGGATTTTTCTTCAGAAACCAAGTTCAGGGCGGCGCGGCTTACTTCAAATTCAGCGTCATCAGAACCTATGTCTTTTGCGGCATCTGCAATCTTAGGAAGACCTTGCTTGACGGTTCCGACTTCAACACGGCTCAGCCGCAAGGCTTCACCATCAAAGTCTGATCCACCGCTTAGCTCATAAAAAGCCAGACCTAGAAACCCAAATGCAATAGCGATGAACTTAACCATTTAACGCCCCCCAAGGCATATGTCGCCTTGGCAGAGGCGATTCATATTTTTAATATCACATAGCCGAAGCTGCTTGGCCCGTTAGGGGGAAAAAAATATGCATTCGCGCATCACGTGTCATTGATGCAACGAGTTTTCAACAGAAGAATCCTCTGCACAAGATTGGCGGCTTGTTCCCTGCAAAATGCACGGTTACACAGCATGTATGGCTGATATTGATGACACACCCAACATGAACATAAGCGAACCCCTGCGCCGTGCGCTGGGTGACAGGTATCTAACCTACGCTTTATCCACAATTATGCACCGTGCCTTGCCCGATGCACGTGATGGTCTAAAGCCAGTTCACCGACGCATTCTTTATGCAATGCGTGAACTTAAGCTGGCCTCAACCGGTGGTTTCCGTAAATCGGCCAAGATTTCAGGCGACGTGATGGGCAACTATCACCCACATGGCGATGCCGCGATTTATGACGCGATGGCCCGTTTGGCCCAAGATTTCAACGTGCGCTTTCCACTGGTAGACGGCCAAGGTAACTTTGGTAACATTGACGGGGATAACCCCGCGGCTGCACGTTATACTGAGGCGCGCATGACGGCTGTTGCTGAGGCAATGCTGGAAGGCTTGAACGAAAACGCAGTTAATTTTCGTGAAAACTATGACGGAACACTGACTGAGCCGGTCGTGTTGCCGGCGCAGTTCCCGAACCTATTGGCCAATGGATCCAGCGGTATCGCTGTTGGGATGGCAACTAACATTCCCCCCCATAATATTTCAGAACTTTGCGATGCATGTTTGCACATGATCAAAGTGCCTGATGTACGCGACGATACGCTGTTGAATTATGTGCCGGGGCCTGATTTCCCAACCGGTGGCATTATTGTTGAAAGCCCGGAAAGCATCGCGACGGCATACCGTACAGGTAAGGGTGGCTTCCGTCTGCGGTGTCGTTACGAGATCGAAGATCTTGGACGTGGTCAGTGGCAGATCGTCATTACAGAAATTCCGTATCAGGTTCAAAAATCAAAATTGATCGAAAAGATCGCGGAACTAATCCAGCTGAAAAAGATTCCAATTCTAGCGGATGTACGTGACGAATCTGCCGACGATATCCGCCTTGTGCTTGAGCCACGTTCGAAGAACGTCGATCCCGAAGTGTTGATGGGCATGATGTACCGCAGTTCTGATCTTGAAGTACGGTTCTCACTGAACATGAACGTCTTGATCGATGGCCTGACGCCAAAGGTCTGTTCGATGAAGGAAGTGCTACGCGCGTTCCTTGATCACCGCCGCGAGGTTTTGATCCGTCGTTCCACTCATCGGATGGAAAAAATCGATCACCGTCTTGAAGTGTTGGAAGGCTTTATCGTTGCGTTCCTAAATCTGGACCGTGTCATTGATATCATCCGTTATGACGAAGACCCCAAAGCAGCATTGATGCGCGAAGATTGGTCTAAAGACCACAAGCGTGCGATGGACGAAAAAGACTATATTTCGCCTGCGCCAAGTGGTGGTGAATTGTCTGAAGTTCAAGCTGATGCCATTCTCAATATGCGCCTGCGCAGCTTGCGCCGTTTGGAAGAAATCGAGCTGCTGCGCGAGCAAGCTGCCTTGATGGAAGAACGCGCTGGGCTTGAGGATTTGCTAGACAGCGAAGACATCCAGTGGACCAAAATTTCCGATCAGTTGAAAGAAACGAAAAAGCAGTTTGGCAAAGACTGGATCATTGACGGCGTGGCACGTGGCCAACGCTTGACGACATTTGCTGAAGCTGGCGAAGTGGCCGATGTGCCGCTTGAAGCAATGATTGACCGCGAGCCTATTACTGTCGTGTGCAGTCAAATGGGTTGGATCCGTGCCATGACGGGCCACATCGACTTGAACCGCGAATTGAAATTCAAAGATGGCGACGGCCCACGATTTATCTTTCACGCCGAAACCACAGACCGCTTGTTGGTCTTCGGTGCGAATGGTCGCTTCTATACGCTGAGCGCTTCAACCCTGCCTGGTGGGCGCGGAATGGGTGAACCATTACGCTTGATGGTTGATCTACCGAATGAAGCTGAAATTCTTGATATCATGATCCACAAACCGGGCCGCAAACTTTTGGTTGCCTCAACTGCTGGTGATGGATTTATTGTACCAGAAGACGATGTTGTTGCTCAAACGCGCAGCGGTAAGCAGGTTCTGAACGTGCGCGGAGATACTAAGGCGCTGATTTGCAAACCTACCTATGGCGATAGTGTCGCTGTTGTTGGTGAGAACCGTAAAGTACTGGTGTTCCCACTGGATGAATTGCCAGAAATGGGCCGTGGTAAAGGCGTCCGTTTGCAAAAATATAAAGATGGTGGCTTGTCTGATGCCACGACCTTTACGCTTGAGGCTGGTCTAAGTTGGCTTGATCCTGCGGGTCGTACGCGCACGGAAACTGAGCTGACGGAGTGGCAAGGAAAACGCGCAAGCGCTGGTCGCATGGCACCACGCGGATTTCCGCGGGACAATCGATTCAACTGACGGTAACGTACTCTCATCTTTAAATGACGCGCGTGTATTAAACGCGCGCAAGTGGGACGTATTATGAGCGAACAATTGATTGGCCGATATCACGGCGACAAAAAAACACTTTTCTGGCTGGTTATGAAAACCAGCTTTCTCACCTTGATTACGGTAGGCATTTATCTGTTCTGGGCAAAAACCCGTATCCGCAAATACCTTTGGTCGGGCACTGCTGCGGGTCAAGATAGCTTTGAGTATACAGGTACCGGCTTAGAGAAGTTTTTGGGCTTCTTGGTCGCAATCGTTGTTTTGGCAATTTACCTGGGGATCGTTCAAATGATCTTGCTGTTTTTCGGCCTAAGCTTAATGGCTGATGCAACAACAACGGCGGGACAGATCGCCCAAATCGCGGCGTTCTACATTTCATTCTTTGCAGTTATGCCTTTGATATTCTTCGCGCAATATCGCGCGCGTCGTTACAAAATGGCGCGCACGCGCTGGCGGGGTATCCGTTTTGGGATGGACAGCGCGGCGTGGGGCTTCGTGTGGCGGGCAATCGCGCATAGCTTTCTTACCATCATCACCCTTGGACTTATGGTTCCAAGGCAGACGTTCTATTTAGAAAAATACATGGCGGATCGCTCGTGGTTTGGGGATGCGCAGTTCGTGCAAAATGGTCGCTGGCAAAGCCTGTATCCGGGATTGAAGCATATTGGACTGGGCTTTTTGATTCTCATCGGTGCTGGCGTAGTTGCGGTAACACTTGAAACTTTTCGTTCGGCCTTTTTTCTAAGTGTCGTTGGCTACATCTGGCTGATTTTTGGCAGCGTCTATTACCGTATCTTTGCGCTTAACTATTTGACTGGGAACAAACTTCTGAACGGTCAGATTGGTTTTTATAGCGGTGCGCAAGCGGGTAAAGTTGTTGGAATTGCTATTAAGGGAACGCTTCTGATTGCACTTGTTGGTGCGGTTATTGGTCTTGTCGTCGCGGGCATCGGCGCGGTTTTACTTAACTCAGTGGACTTTCAGAATCCGTCGGAATTTATGGGTGTTATTGGCGGCGCATTGGGCATCATTGGCTTTGTGGCTTACATCGGTTTCTTTCTTTTGCTGAGCGCATTGTCGTTTATCTGGATCACCCAGCCAATCATCGGACATGTCGTCGAAAACATGTCATTGTCCGGCGCAGAGCATCTTGATGCGATCCAACAGCGCAGTGCAGACGCAGGTGCAGATGCAGACGGCTTTGCCGATGCGCTTGATATTGGCGGGGCAATTTGATGCAAAACGAGGTGTCGGTATGACGTCGGTATCGTGCCGGTATTTCGTCGGTGCAACAGGCCGACGTCTGGATGTGGATGCATCTCTTGAACACAGCGAGTTCTTGCGCCTTTCGCATCCGGAGCTGCCGAATGGGTTGCTGCGATGGCCGCTAAAAGACTTGCGTGCTTTGGCGGATCAGGCGCGCACGGATCAGATTGTTCTGTCCCTGCGTGCCGACACAGCAATCGATAGCGCCTTGATCGAAGAGGCGCGTCTTACCGTCTATGACCCACAGCTGATTGCAGACATAAGAATGCTATGCCCTGAACTGGGCAAGCGGGATCTGCCAGAAGGGTCTGGACGTAAAATTGTAACGCGCATCGGCATGGCCGTTGGAGCGATTGTGTTGATGATCTTTGTCATCTTGCCGGCAATGGCCAACACCTTGGCCTATATCATTCCGATCAAACGTGAAGTTGCCTATGGCAAAGCTGTCGTACGGCAAATGGAACGCTTCTTTGGCGGCAGTACGGCTGGGGAACTTGTATGCTCAACACCAGAGGGTGACGCGGCATTGGCCAAGATGGTTGCACGCCTGACAGAGGCGTCGCCAACAGATTATGAACTGAACGTATCAGTCATGCGCCATGAAATGGTGAATGCATTCGCAGCCCCCGGTGGACAGATCGTTTTTGTTGAGGGTTTGATTGAACAGGCCACAAGCCCTGATGAAATGGCCGCCGTTCTTGCACATGAAATTGGTCACGTGGAATCGCGCGATGCAACGCGTGGGGCGTTACGGGCCGCTGGCTCTGCAGGTCTACTGTCGATGGTATTTGGTGATTTTGCAGGGGGAACAGCCGCTGTTGTTATCGCTGAATATACATTGAACGCATCCTACACCCGTGAAGCCGAAGCCGAAGCGGATACATTCGCTCACAACATGCTCGAAGCCGCGAACGTTAGCACAGTTGGTATGGCTGACTTCTTTGGCAGCCTGAATGGGCTAGCGGATGAAATGCCAGACCTGCCAATCTATCTGTCCAGCCACCCCGACACTCAAGAACGTGCGGACGTCGCGACAGAGTTTGCCAAAGGGCAGGGGACGACAACGCCTGTGTTGGATGATGTCGAATGGAGCGCACTTAAGTCGATTTGTGATTGAGTGTCAGTACCGTGTGCCAAGCTGCTGGTCGCTATCTCTAATATCGATAATTCTGCTTTTGAGTATTGGGACTAAGCAATCTTACTGATTACAAGAAGAGTATAAATGTTAAAATTGGCTATAGTTTTATTGGCGGTCCCACTATTTACCGTGGCATGTATGGCGAATGTAGTAACCGGTGCTGACGGCGACATTGAGACCTTCCACATTGCGGCAAATACAGCATCCTGCCAAGGGGTTGCCCCTATGCGCTGTTTGATTGTGAATGGTCAGCTTTTCTACGATCCAATTGATGGATACGAACATGTCGAAGACCAATCAGCTAAAATCTGCACGATTGCATCGCCTCGTTCGGAGCCATTGCCCGCAGACGTAGGTAGCCACGAATATCGTCGAGTTCGATGTAACTAATTCCTAAAATGGATGATATGGTTTTGAATTTTTGACATGCAACTCTGGGCTCGAAGCCAATATTTGGCCTTACCAATACTGAAATTTAGCATTAATTGCAGTGTCGGAAATGAGTTATTCTCGACCCCTAAACAGGTTCCGCCGTTAACCAAACTCCGCCTTCTGGCCGCAGTGTCAAAATCATGACCGGTTCTGGTTCGCGTCCCTTGATGGGGGCGAATTTGAACTTTGACAGAAGAGTTGCCAGAATGATCACTGCCTCTTGCAGCGCGAAGGATGCGCCGATGCAAATGCGTGGTCCGTCCCCAAAGGGCAGGTAGGCGTAGCGCGGCACGGCTTTGCGATCTTCAAAACGCTCTGGGCGGAAGCTGTCAGGGTCATCCCACAATAGTTCGTTTCGGTGCAGCGCATAGATTGGCACCATAACTGTATCGCCTGCTAGAATTTCACGATCACATAGCGTGTCGCTTTTCTGCGCCGTGCGCGAAATGATCCCCGCAGGTGGATAAAGTCGCAGTGCTTCGTCGATGATCTGGCGGATAAAGGGCAGGTTGGCGACATCGTCACCTGTGGCCGCACGCCCTTGCAATACATCTTGGGCCTCTTGGCGCGCACGTGTCTGGGCGTCTTGGTCAAAGGCCATCAGATACATCGACCATGCCAATGTGAGGGCCGTTGTTTCATGCCCCGCTACGATAAAGGTCAGCAGATTGTCGCGCAGTTCGGCTGTGTTCATTTTGCGTTTGG
>JAGSGK010000185.1 GCA_023955215.1 Paracoccaceae bacterium | reverse complement strand
TTACTCATAACTCATAACTTGGGCGTGGTTCGCGAGATGGCTGACCGAGTTTATGTAATGGAACGGGGGCAAATTGTTGAAACGGGAACCCGAGATGAAATCTTTGAAAAGCCTGAGCACGACTATACCCACAAACTAATGTCTGCTGTGCCGCCACTCTATGGCAGCAAGGTGAAAACGATGGAATACGAAGGGTTAAAACCAACAATTGAAATCAATCATGTGTCCAAAGACTTTGAAACACGGGGCGGCTGGCTGAACCGGGTCACTGGTGATTTTCGGGCGGTAAACGATGTCTCTCTGACGATCCAGCAGGGCGATATTTTTGGGATAGCAGGTGAGAGTGGGTCGGGTAAAACCACAATGGCAAAGCTGATCCTTGGGCTGACAAAGCCGACAGAGGGGCAAATATTAATTAATAAGCGTCCGATTAGTGAATTTGCAGGGACGCAAGAATTTCGAAAATTGATACAGATCGTCTATCAAAACCCCGGATCGTCACTGAACCCTCGGAGGTCAATCTCGGAACAACTTGAGGTGCCCTTGAAATTCACGGGCCATAACACGGCCCAGATAAAGACCCGCGTTGGCGAATTGCTGGACTTGGTTGATCTTCCACAAGACTACGCCAGCATGTATCCCCATGAACTATCTGGTGGTCAAAAACAAAGGGTCGCTATTGCGCGGGCATTATCAGTAAATCCCAAAATCCTCGTGCTGGATGAACCCACCTCTGCCCTAGACGTTTTGGTGCAATCAACCGTTATAGACCTGTTGCATCGTCTTCGAGGTGAATTCAATCTGACGTATGTTTTTATCAGCCATGACCTGAGTTTGATGCGAAATTTTTGCAATCGCGTAGCGGTGATGCTGCGTGGTGACGTGGTTGAAGAAGGCCGCGTCGCGGACATTTTTGAAGCGCCTTCGCATGCATACACGCGCGCTCTTTTATCCGCAATCCCCGTTATTTCTGATGAGGAAGCAGCGCGGAAGCCTAAATTGAAAAATGAAGAGCGGGACGCGGTGTTGGTCACGTCTACCGCATTGGAGGTTTAAAACATGTTCCGAATTGGCGTTGATGTTGGCGGCACAAATACAGATGCCGTGGTGATGCAGGGCGACAAGATCCTGTCTGGCGTGAAATCCCCTACGACCGAAGATGTCATGAGTGGCGTTGTTGATGCAGTCGAACGGGCTTTGGCCGATTCTGGAACGGATAAGGCCAAAGTAACGGCCGTCATGATAGGTACAACTCACTTCACGAACGCCGTTGTTGAACGAAAGCATTTGGCGCGAACTGGCGCTGTGCGCCTTTGCCTCCCCGCGGCACAGTGTTTGCCACCTATGGTTGATTGGCCTAACGATATTCGCGATGCGGTCGGCAATCACTTTTGGATGGCCAAAGGCGGTTATGAATTCGACGGACGCGAGATTTCTGCGTTGGACATGGAAGAACTTAACAGAATCGCGGTGCAGATACGTGATGAAGGTATTGATACAGTTGCAATAACGTCAGTATTTTCGCCGGTTAGCGACAAGATGGAACGCGAGGCAATGGAGCAATTGGCCAAAACCCTACCCGACGTAGATTTCACCCTTTCGAGTGAGATAGGCCGTCTAGGCATACTAGAGCGCGAGAACGCAGCGATCATGAATGCGTCTTTGCGCGCGTTGTCTGAGCGCACGGTTGGCGCATTTGGCCGGGCGCTGACAAAGGTTGGTTTAACTTGCCCCTACTATATTACCCAGAATGACGGCACTTTGATGAGCCGCGATTTTGTTCAATCTTATCCGGTTTTGACTTTTGCTTCGGGCCCCACAAATTCGATGCGCGGTGCGGCCTTTCTGTCAGGCAAGTTGGACGCAATTGTGGTCGACGTGGGCGGGACAACTACGGATGTCGGCGCCTTGGTAAAGGGCTTCCCGCGACCGGCAAGCACCACTGTAGATGTTGGCGGCGTGCGCACAAACTTTCGGATGCCAGACGTCTTTGCAATCGGGCTTGGCGGCGGAACAATCGTTGAAGGAACTGGCGAAACCTTGACGGTCGGCCCTCGATCTGTTGGTTACAAGTTAACGACCGACGCCTTAATTTTCGGTGGTAGCACATTGACTACGTCTGATATTGCGGTGGGCCTAGGACTTGCTGATTTTGGCGACAAATCTGCCATCGCTGATCTGAAGGATGATCATCTGCAAGCTGTCAGAGCGCGCGTAAACGAAATGCTGACCAACGCGGTCGAACGCATGCGCGTGTCGCCTGATCCGATCCCTGTTCTGGCCGTAGGTGGTGGATCTATACTTGTGCCCGACCACGTCGGCGACTTGCCCGTGATCCGGCCCGAACATTTCTCCGTCGCCAACGCAGTTGGGGCGGCTATTGGCCAGATTTCGGGCGAAGTTGACCGTATCTTTTCACTGGATGGCAAAACGCGCGAAGAGGCATTGGCCGAGGCACGAACAGAAGCGACTAACAAAGCAATTGCTGCTGGGGCTAAACCGGAAAGTATCGAACTGTTAGATCAGGAGGACGTTCCCTTGGCATATCTACCGGGTAATGCGACCCGCATCCGGTTGAAGGTTGTTGGTGACATGAATGGGTGATATTTTGCGAGAGGTAACGGACGGCGATTTGGATGCTATTGAAATTGGTGCTGCGATCCTTGGGACTGGTGGTGGTGGCAACCCCTATATCGGTAAGTTGCGTTGTCGAGAACAATTAAAGATGGGTCGAAAAATTCCGGTCATCCCTTTGGCCGAGCTACCCGACGATGCGCTGGTTGTATCACTTGGCGGTATAGGTGCACCGGTTGTGGGTGTCGAGAAGATCGAAGAAGGCGAAGAATGCCTGCGCGCATTGCGCGCTATAGAACGAGAACTAGGCGTAAAAGTTGATGCGCTAATTTCGGCTGAAATCGGTGGGGCTAATTCAATGGAGCCAATGCTGACAGCTGCACAAGCAGGTCTGCCGGTTGTTGACGGTGACGGCATGGGTCGCGCCTTCCCGGAAATGCAAATGTGCACTTGGTCAATCTACGGCCACCGCGAAGCGCCAGGCGCCATGGCGGACGAGAAGGGCAATATCGTTATAATCCGCGACACTCCGAATGACGTTTGGCTGGAACGCATAGCTAGGTCGGTCGTAGTCTCGATGGGCGCGGCGGCGGGATTAGCCACGCAACCCATGAAAGGAGATTTTGTTAAACGCGCGGCTGTGCCTGGCACGATTACACAGGCTCTCAATCTGGGTAGGGCAGTATTGCAGGCCCATAAGACAAACGCAGATCCGGTCCAGACCGTTATCAATCAGGAACGTGGTAAACTTTTGATGACTGCTAAGATTGTAGATCTTCAACGACACCTTAAAGGAGGTTTTGCGATTGGGCATTTAGCCCTTGAAGGATTTGGCAACTTCCAAGGTGATTCTGGGCGGATCGATTTGCAAAATGAATTTTTGGTATTTCGTCGAAATGAAATGGTTGAAGTTTGCACCCCAGATCTGATCGTTGTCTTGGACAGCGACACGGGATTGCCAATCACGACTGAAATGTTGCGATACGGACAGCGAATTGCAGTCTTAGGATTACCAGCACATTCCCTGATGCGATCAGCGGAGGCGTTAAAAGTCGTAGGCCCGGCCGCATTTGGATATGACGATATCACTTTCGCTCCGATGGAGGACATTTGATGGAAACGATCAAAAGAATAACTCGTGACGACATGGCCGACGTTGCCCTCGGTGGTGCATTTTTGGGCACAGGCGGCGGCGGTGACCCTTACATTGGACGCCTCATGGCTGAACAGGCGATTGACGCAAATGGCTCAGTTCAGGTTCTTGATGTTGAAGATTTGGCTGATGATGCACTTATTGTTCCCGTTGCCATGATGGGTGCACCGACTGTAATGTTAGAAAAACTGCCCCGCGGTGATGAAGCTATCAACGCGTTGCGATCGCTTGAAGCAGTTTTGGGCAAGAAGGCTGATGCAATTTTTTGTATCGAAGCTGGCGGGCTTAATTCCACGATTCCGATCGCTGTTGCCGCAACGGCAGGGCTTCCAATCGTCGATGGGGATGGGATGGGTCGAGCGTTTCCCGAATTGCAAATGGTGTCGATGACCATGTTTGACATCCATGCCTGCCCGATGGCCATGGCCGATGAAAAGGGCAATGCGATAGCGCTTAACACTGTCGATAACCTTTCGACCGAAAAATTTGCTCGCGTCATTACTGTAGAAATGGGTGGGGCTGGACTTATCGCGCTTTATCCTATGACTGGCGCACAGGCCAAACAAGCGATTTTGCGTGGATCATTATCTCTGATTGCGAACATTGGGCGGATTATCGGCTCGGAACAGGCCGCAAATAGAAACCCAGCTGATAAACTAGCGGCTGATCTAAAAGGCATGCGCTTGTTTGAAGGGCGGGTCACGGATGTCGATCGCAGAACCGAGGGCGGATTCGCGCGAGGTCGTGCAACTATCGAAGGATTAGAAAGCTATCAGGGCCAGAAAATGTTCCTGAACTTTCAAAATGAGTTTCTCTTGGCCGAAGATGAACATGGTAGGCCACGCGCTATAACGCCAGATTTAATCTGTCTGTTGGATCTGGAGACCGGTCAACCGATTACAACAGAAACAATGGGCTATGGGTTTCGTGTGATCGTTTTTGGTCTGCCATGTGACCCAAAATGGCGAACAAAACATGGGCTTGAACTCGTGGGGCCTAGTTATTTTGGGTATGAGGCACAATACAAACCAATCGAGATATTAAACTTACAAAACTAGCAACTTGGAGGAAAACTATGGAATTTTTTAGGCAAAAGGCCATTGGGGTCGTCGCAGCAACTGCGTTGCTGATGGGTGCGGAGACGGCGATCGCCGACAACGTGGTCACAGTGAATGCGGTTCAAATTTTTGGAACCATCGATCCGGCCAAAATCAACGACTACACAGAGTATATGGCCGGTGTAAACCTATACGAAGCTTTGACAACATTGGATGGTAGCGGGGCAATTCAACCGCTCTTGGCCGAAAGTTGGACCGCTTCTGATGACGGATTGACCTGGACCTTTACTTTGAAAGATGGCGCGACATTCCAAGACGGTTCACCTGTTGAAGCCAAGGATGTCGTTTGGTCGGTCAATCGGTTACTAGCGATAAACGAGGGCCCGGCCTATCTGTTCGAAGGCGTCCTAAGTGAGGGTGCGGTAACAGAAGTAGATTACCGGTCGGTCCAATTCCAGCTTGAAAAGACTTATGCGCCTTTCCTTACAACAACGCCCATCCTATTTGTGGTGAATTCAGATCTCGCAAAGGAAAATGCGACAAACGATGACCCATGGGCACAAGATCATCTAGCCAACAATTCGATCGGTGCTGGCGCATTCGTTTTAGATAGTTGGGAACGCGGAGCGGGTATGACTATGAAGGCCTATGCGGGATACCATCTGGGCTGGACCGACACTGGAATTGACGAAGTCCGGTTTATCGTTACCAATGAAGAGGCGACGGTAAAAGCACTTGCTGCATCGGGCGAACTATCGATGTCGTCGGACGCACAAGCGCAAGAAACATACGACAGCATCGGTAGCATGGATGATTATCGAATTGAACAATACTCAACCGCGACGAATTTTTATCTGAAGCTCAACAACTCCGTTGCGCCAACCGATGATGTCAACATTCGCAAAGCCATCGCATACGCCACAGATTACGATACGATCCGCGAAGTGATTTTGCCCGGCGCACCATTGACAGGGCCGATGCCTCCAATTTTTGCAGACGCTTATCCAGATGATGTCGCGGCACCGAGGTTCGACCTAGCGAAGGCGAAAGAATACGTGGATGCATCATCCTATGCAGGCAGCGGGCCTATTGACATCGAAATTATGTATGTCGCGGGGCTGGCGTTTGAGGAAGAAATTGGACTCTTGATGAAATCCCTGCTCGACACAATTGGTTTCAATACGATCCTGAAGCCTGAGCCATGGAACCGTATGACCGAACTGGCCGCAGACGTTAATACAACGCCCGCAATCAACCAGGTATTCTATGGGGCTACGTATCCTTCACCCGACACTTTCTTCTTCACACAATACCACAGTCGTGCAGCTGGAACCTGGGCGTCAATGGAATGGGTGCTCAGCGACGAAGTTGACGCAATGATCGATGAAGCCAGGACAATTTCTGACGTT
>JAGSGK010000209.1 GCA_023955215.1 Paracoccaceae bacterium | reverse complement strand
TTTGGCGATGGACGCCTGCCCGGCCTATTGGTTATGGGTGCGGAGGATCCGCATATGTTTGGACCACAGCAGGGCACTGACCTATTGGCCTTTTTCACGGGTGTCTTTGAACGCGTCATGCGGCGCTGGTTGTCTTGAGCCTGATCTCACCTGCAGCGCGTGATGCGCTACAGGAATGGCTCGACCACCAAAAATCGCTCAAAGGATCCGCAGAAAACACAGTAACCGCCTATGCGGGCGACGTGACTGAATTTCTTGCGTTTATCACTGGCCACAAGGGTGAATCCCAAGGCTTAGGGGCCCTATCCAAAATCACAATCAGCGATATGCGCGCATGGATGGCCAACAGCCGTGGAGCAGGCGTTGGGCCTCGATCCCTAGCGCGCAAGCTGTCTGCCGTTAAGGTGTTCTATCGTTGGCTTGCCGCGCGTGAAGGGTTCGAACCTACCGCCGTTCTGCTCACGCGCTCTCCTAAATTTACCAAAAAACTACCCCGTCCACTGGCGATTGATGCCGCGCGCGACATGATCGAAACCGTTGAAATGCAATCGCTTGAGCCTTGGGTCGCAGCCCGCGACGCTGCAGTGGTGACATTGCTGTGGGGCTGTGGCTTGCGGATTTCTGAGGCCCTTGGGCTAAAAGGGATCGACGCCCCCCTACCACAAGTGATGCGGATCACGGGTAAAGGCGGCAAAGAACGGATCGTACCCGTCGTGGACGCAGCTCGCGCCGCGGTTGATGCATATGTCAAAGCCTGCCCTCACATTTTGACCAACGATGGACCACTGTTTCGAGGCGTGCGTGGTGGCGTTTTATCCCCACGGGCCATTCAAAAAGCGATGGCATCAGCACGGATGCAACTGGGCCTTCCAGCTACGGCAACACCACACGCCTTGCGCCACAGCTTTGCCACGCACCTATTAAACGCAGGTGGCGACTTACGCACGATCCAAGAATTGCTAGGGCACGCATCACTTTCGACCACCCAAGCCTATACCGCAATCGACACTGCGCGTTTGTTGGACGTGTATGATAACGCGCACCCCAAGGCCTAATTCAGCCAAACAGCCCCACATCACGCAAACGTTTATGCCCCGTTATCACTGAAACTGTCATGATAGACCCCAAGCAGCATTTAGATGCTCAAACAATAAATACCATCACTCACGGGGACCTTAACATGAACACATATACTCGCATCGGGGCCGCAGCATTCGGCCTTGCACTTACAGCCACAACAGCCTTCGCAGAAGACTGTGCAACCTTGACCGTTGAAGACCGCTTTGACCTAGAAGGCGAAGACATTGTCGCGCTTTATGACTGCCTGTCTGACAAGCTAGCCGCAGGCTATGCAAAAGAAGGTGACGCAGTTGGCGCGAATTTCCGTTCATGGGCCCCAACAGCGACGCGTCCAGCGATTCAAGGATCACACGGGACACGCATCCTAAACACCTTCGCCAACGAGATCGCTGCTGAGCAATATCTAAAATTTGAAGACGAAGGCGTGAACATGCCAGTTGGTTCTGTTTTGGCCAAAGAATCCATCAGCCTTTCAATCAAAAAGAAAAAGGCGCGCCCCGGTCCACTGTTCATCATGACCAAAATGGAAGCAGGTTCGATCCCAGAAACAAACGATTGGCTCTACGCTGGCCTACAGCCAAACGGCAGAGTCATGAAAATCAAACAGTCTTTCTGCCATGATTGCCACGAAGCATATGAAGACTCTGATTATCTGGCCTACCCAGTCGAAGAAGTCCGTTTGGGCCAAGATCAGTAATAACTGAACATCGCCCTTGAATAGCCTTTTAGAAACCCGTCAATCCAATTGGCGGGTTTCGCTTTGCATTTCTCGCAACCTTACGGCATGTAAGCACCATGACACCAAAAATTCGCGCCCTCTCCGTACACCTACTGACCGCCACTGGCGCAGTTTTCGCAATGCTAGCAATGCTGGCCGCAGTCGATGCCAGATGGGACCTGATGTTCCTTTGGTTGGTGGTTGCATTCATTGTGGACGGGATTGATGGGCCATTGGCGCGTCACTACGATGTCAAAAAGAACGCCGCTGAATTTGATGGTGTACTGCTTGATCTGATCATCGACTACCTGACTTATGTCTTCATCCCCGCGTTTGCTTTGTTCAAATCTGGGCTTATGGACGGCTGGACAGGTTGGTTTGCGATCATCCTTATTACATTTACATCCGCAATGTATTTTGCTGATACACGTATGAAAACTAAGGATAATTCATTCTCCGGCTTCCCAGGGTGCTGGAACATGCTGGTCTTGGTTATTTTTACGCTTGAACCAAACTTTTGGGTATCACTGGCACTTGTTACGATCTTAGCCGTTGCAATGTTCCTGCCACTTAAATTCGTTCACCCTGTGCGCACAGAACGCTGGCGCGTGGTAACGTTGCCAGTGGCGATCGCTTGGACGTTCTTTGCAGGTTGGGCCGCTTGGGTCGATTTTCACCCGGAAAGCTGGGCACACTGGGGTCTTGTGATCACCAGCGTTTATTTGCTGGGTGCAGGCGTCGCGCAACAAGTTATCCCAGAACGCACAGCCAAAGCGTAACCACTAAATCAACAATCCTGCCGCGCCTTCATGGCGCAGCAGTGCAACCTTGGTTTCGACTCCACCTTCACCTGAAAAACCCGTCAGACCCTTAGCACCCATCACGCGGTGGCACGGAATGATAATTGGGATCGGATTTCCACCACAGGCTTGTCCCACCGCTTGGGCTGGAACGCCCAAATCCTTGGCAATTTCGCCGTAGGTTCGGGTGTAGCCAAAGGGGATCGCAAACATCGCAGCACACACATCACGTTGGAAATCAGTGCCTTTGACGTTCATTGGCAAATCAAATGTCTCTAATTCGCCTCGCGCATAGGCCAGCATCTGGATTTCGGCAGCATGCAGAACATCGCTGTGATCATCTGCAGAGATGCCCCAATCAAGGCGCGTGATCTCTCCCGCTTCCTCCACGATACACAGCAGACCAAACTGTGTTTTAACACTGCGCCGTCTGATCTGTGACATGTGGAACCCCTAAAAACGACAGACCAATCCTTGAATAGAAAAGCCCCGCCTGATTTAGGGCGAGGCTAGGGTAATTGTCGGCAATCGCCAAGGTGGCTTAAGCAGTCGCCATCATGCCTTTTTCTTCAGCTAAGGCACGCATGCGCTCTTGAAGCTTTTCAAATGCACGTACTTCAATCTGGCGAATACGCTCACGGCTCACTTTGTATTGTGTGCTCAGGTCTTCCAGCGTGATCGCTTCATCGCTTAGGCGGCGTTGGGTCAGAATGTCTTTTTCACGGTCGTTCAAAACATCCATCGCTTCAGCCAACATTTCGCGGCGCACCGTCAACTCGTCATTGGCCTCATAATCGCCAGCTTGGTCGGCACTTTCGTCCTCAAGCCAATCTTGCCATTGCATGGTCCCCTCGCCCTCAGAGCCAACGGTCGCATTCAATGACGCATCCCCACCACTCATGCGGCGGTTCATGCTGATCACTTCGGTTTCTGTTACACCCAGATCATTAGCAATACGGGCCACGTTTTCTGGACGCAGATCACCTTCTTCGAGTGCACCAATGCGGTTCTTGGCTTTGCGCAGGTTAAAGAACAATTTCTTCTGGGCAGAAGTTGTGCCCAGCTTCACCAAAGACCACGAACGCAGGATGTATTCCTGAATGCTCGCACGGATCCACCACATGGCATAGGTCGACAGACGGAAACCTTTTTCAGGATCAAACCGCTTAACGGCCTTCATCAAACCAACATTGGCCTCTGAAATCACTTCGGCTTGGGGCAGACCGTAACCGCGATAACCCATCGCAATTTTAGCTGCCAAACGGAGGTGGCTGGTGACCATTTTATGGGCCGCGCCTGTGTCTTCTTTTTCAACCCAAGCTTTGGCCGCCATGTACTCTTCCTCAGGCTCCAACATTGGGAACTTGCGGATTTCTTGCATGTAACGGTTCAGGCCACCTTCTGGGGTTGGTGCCGGTAGATTTGCATAATTAGCCATTGTCAGTCCCTCTCATTTGGGTGCCCATGTTTATGGGCTTAACATTGATATGGGTGCCGCGCAGACAGGTTTCAAGAGGTTGCCTATGCGATAATTTCAATATGGAGACACCAATGGCAAAGGCCAATGCTATGTCACACGCCTCACGTCTATGTGCACCATGTGACATAGGCGTAACAAACCAAGGCTTCGTTATTTAGCTGGAATCTCAAGTGCTGCGATCAAACGGGACATATCCGCAGGCATATCCGCCTCAAAGCGCATCATCTCGCCGGTCACTGGGTGTTTGAACCCCAAAACAGCCGCGTGTAGGGCTTGGCGCTTGAAAACACCAAGCTCACGCAGACCATCATCACTAATTGATCCTTTAGGCAGCTTACGCTTACCGCCATAAACCGGATCACCAACAAGGCCGTGACCGGCATGGGTCATATGCACGCGAATTTGGTGCGTACGACCTGTTTCCAACCAACATTCCATCAAGGCAATCACTTCAGGCGCACCAAAGCGCCGAACCGTACGGGCGCGGGTCACAGCGTGACGCCCCCCTTGAAACAACACCGCCTGGCGTTGGCGATCTGTTTTGTGACGGGCCAGTTGTGTGGTCATGCGAAGGATATTGCTGGTCTCAAAGCTTGCGCCTTTAACACCGCGCAACCTTGGATCATTCGCATCAGGCACACCGTAAACCAGCGCTTTATAGTAACGTTCAGTGCTGTGGTCTGCAAACTGAGCTGCCAAACCATGGTGCGCCGTGTCCGTCTTGGCTGCGACTAAGATTCCAGATGTTTCTTTATCAATGCGGTGCACAATTCCCGGGCGTTTCATGCCACCCACGCCAGACAGAGTATCGCCACAATGGTGCATCAAGGCATTAACCAATGTGCCGTTCGGCGTACCAGGTGCAGGGTGGACAACCATGCCCGCGGGTTTGTTAACCACAATCAGGTCATCATCTTCATAGATCACATCCAGCGGAATGTTCTCAGGCAAGATGTGGCTTTCTTCGGCCTCTGGCACGTCGATTTCAACATCAGCGCCCTCAAGAACCTTGGCCTTGGGATCAAGAACGACAACGCCGTTCACTTTCACCGCGCCATCCGTGATCAAACGGGACAAACGGGTGCGTGACAGCGATGCATCCTCTGGCACATCACGTGCAACCGCCTTATCAAGACGGGAGGGCGGTGCATCGCTGATACGGAAACGAACTGAGGTGATCGACATGACAGATCCTGTTGAACCCGCGAACTTGCGGTTTTTAAGACGATTGGTGACAGTACTTACAGCCACCATGTTGATCGGCGTTGTAGTCGTGGTCGGCCTGCTTGTCACCCGCCTGTCGTCAAAAGGTCCTGACCTGCCCCAAATGATAACTTTGCCAGACGGATCAACCGCCACAGCCTTCACCCAAGGCGAAACATGGTATGCGATTGTAACCAGCAAAAACCAAATCCTGATCTACAATCGTACAGACGGCGAACTGCGCCGGACCATCGAAATAAAATAAGCCCGATTTAGGTTCGTTGTTTTTAAAAGGGGGGGTAAGTGGTACCACCTCCTGGTCTCGAACCAGGGACCTCCTGATCCACAATCAGGCGCTCTAACCAACTGAGCTAAGGCGGCACTTGTTCATACTTCACAAAATAACAACAAAAACAGAGTCTTAATGGATAATTATATTATCTAAAAGCAAAGTA
>JAGSGK010000212.1 GCA_023955215.1 Paracoccaceae bacterium | reverse complement strand
TCCGCTGTAAATTCGCGATTGGCGTTCATTCAAATTGGCGGTGTCCATGATTAGGAAAACATCTGTGGTGTTGAATTCATGATCCACAAACGCGCCCTCGCCCACGACCCCACCAAGGCGCAGATAGGCCTTAATCAATGCAGGTATTTGCAGCATTGCTTTGCGGCGATCCAATTCTGCTTCTGGGATTAAGTCCATGGGTTGAACTGTCCCGCCGCGCGCACGAACACGTAACCCTTCGGGCGCAAGGTGGCGATGGTGCAACAACGACAAGGGAGCTGCCAAATTGGTTGTATCAGTGCCGCGAAAGCTAGCCACTCCGAACATAAGTTCGATTTCATGGTCAAACACATATTGCGCCAGAGCGTTCCAAAGGTGAAACATTGCGGTGCCACCACGATATTCAGGCCGCAAGCAAGACCTCCCCAATTCCAGCAATTTGCGTTCTGAATTGAGCAATGGTGCTAATTCGTATTCGTCTTGCGAATAGTATTGTCCTGCGGCTACAGCCATTTCAGGACGCATTAACCGATAGACACCAACAACGGCACCAATTGCATCGTCATGCAGCAGCAAATGATCGACGAAAGGATCAAAACGATCTCTTTCTAATTTCTGAACGTGATCAACAAGATTTCCCTTGCCGCCGAGCTCTGAAACAAAAACATCATAACGCAATCGCTGCGCAGAGCGAAGATCTTCATTGCTTGAAGCAATAGAAGTACGAAACTGAGGAAATGGGGCTTGTTTCACGTAGTTGTCCCGACATCCGGATTTGCTTCAAATTTTGTCAAATCTGTTAACCCATAAGTAATCAAGGTAATCTAAAGTCGAAGTCAAACGCTGTCATCAAAAACAGGAACCAATGCGATCCGAGTGCTATCAATTACAATTTTGCCTTCGTTGCGGAAGTTCACTGTTAAGCGGCTGCTGATATTGCTTTGCACTTGCCCCGTACCCCAATCTTGGTGGTCGGGATGGCGAACCAACATACCTGGAGCCAAAATGGCGTTTAGATCTTCCATTTCACTATCTCCGTTTAGGAACCTATTTAATGGCCCAAAATGATCTTGATTTAGCTGCGTTGGCCAGTAACCGGATTTGTCATGACCTCATATCCCCTATTGGCGCCATCAACAATGGTTTGGAGTTGCTGAATATGTCCGGTGCTATGCCGGTCGGCCCAGAAATGCAGCTGATTTGGGATAGTGTTAAGAGTGCCAGCGCGCGTATTCGCTTTTTCAGGATTGCCTTTGGCGCCGCCTCTGACGATCCAGTGGTGCGCAACGAGGTTACATCGATCCTAACGGAAATGTTTGATGGTGGGCGTCTTGCTGTCGAATGGGGACCTGTGGATGCACAAACGCGAAAGGCGGTACGTTGTGCGTTTCTTGCGATCTTGTGTTTAGAAACAGCCATGCCATTTGGTGGACAGATCAGAGTCTCTAGCAGCCGATCGTCGTGGGAAATCGTTGGGAAATCGGAAAAAATTTCCAATATCGATGTTCTTTGGAATGAAAGTTCATTTCCGAACACATCGGCAAAGATGTCTCCAACACATGTACAGTTTTCAATGTTAAGAACTGCAGCCAGTGACGAAGACTTAGACCTTCGTCTTAAGCGTTCGCCAAAGGAAATTTCAATCCTGTTCTAGATGACTTATGCCCTTGTGGTGCCGTCGCCCACGACCAAATATTTAAAACTGGTCAACTGGGTTGCCCCCACTGGCCCGCGCGCGTGCATTTTACCCGTTGCGATCCCAATCTCTGCACCCATACCAAATTCGCCACCATCTGCAAACTGGGTGGATGTGTTGTGCATCAGGATGGCACTGTCCAAGCGTTGCATAAAGTGATCTGCTGTTTCCTGGTCTTCAGTCAAAATACAATCGGTATGCTGCGATCCATATATTCGGATATGCTCAATCGCTTCGTCAACACCGTCCACGACCTTAGCAGCGATGATCATATCAAGGTACTCTGTGCCCCAATCATCTTCGTTGGCAAGTACGGTGCCTTGAACGTTTGATAGCTGGCTGTCCGCTCGCACTTCGACACCTGCATCGACTAAACGACCCAGAACATCGCTTCCGATTGTTTTGGCAATGTTCTTATGGATCAACAGGCACTCTGCAGCACCACAGATACCTGTGCGCCTTGTTTTCGCATTCAGAACCACGCGCATGACTTTGTCCGGGTCAGCATGTTCATCTACGTAGATGTGCACAATTCCTTCGAGGTGGGCAAAAACGGGTACTCGGGCTTCACGTTGCACCAAGCCGACGAGACCTTTGCCACCCCGTGGGACTATTACATCTATTGTCTCGGTCATCTTTAGCATTTCTGACACAGCTGCGCGGTCGCGGGTTGGGACCAGTTGAATTGCATCTTCCGGCAGGCCTGCATCGCGCAACCCCTGCGCCAAACAAGCATGTATTGCTTGCGAAGAATGGAAGCTCTCAGAACCACCACGTAGAATAACTGCATTTCCAGCTTTAAGGCATAGAGCACCGGCATCCGCTGTCACGTTTGGCCGGCTCTCGTAAATCACGCCAATCACACCCAAGGGCGTACGAACACGGCGGATGTTAATACCAGTAGGTTGTGTCCATTCTGAAATAACCTCACCAACAGGGTCCGCTTGTTCTGCGATGTTGCGCAGACCATCAACGATGGATTGAATCCGCTCTTCATCCAGCATCAAACGGTCCATCATCGCATCGGACAGTCCTTTATCGTGACCAAAAATGAGGTCTTTCGCATTTGCCTCGATAATTTGATCGCGGTTATTCCAAACATTTTCGGCGGCACCGATTAGGGCCGCATGCTTGCGCTCTGCGCTCGCAAAACCCAGTTGATGCGACGCGTTTTTGGCGCGTTGGCCGATGTCTTGCATCAAGTCGGTGATTGAATTCGTGTTTGTCATCGTCCCTATCCTTATGCGTACAGGCGTTGCGTTCTGAAAACTGTTTTTCCCTAACGGGCCATGTCGTCACGATGGATCAGAGTAGCGCGGCCACGGTAACCAAGCAAACGCTCGATCTCTTGGCTTTTATGCCCTTTGATTATGATTGCTTCATCCGCTGTATATCTAACCAACCCAATACCAAGGTGATTACCGTCTGGTCCTACAAACGAAACGGGATCGCCGCGACCAAATTTACCCTCAACAGAGATGACACCTGCCGGAAGAAGACTTTTGCCATTGCTCAACGCATTTGTGGCACCTGCGTCTAAAGTTATGATACCCAGTGGTTTCATCGCACCGATCCAGCGTTTGCGTGCGTCTTGTGGGTCTAGAGTGGCGGTAAACCAAGTTGCTGCAGCTCCGTCTTCTAGAGCTCTAAGTGGACGTAACCCCGAACCTTCGCAAATCGCCATGGCGCAGCCTGCAGATGTTGCGGTTTTTGCCGCCATAACCTTGGTTTTCATGCCCCCTTTGGACAACCCTGATCCTGCATCACCCGCCATCGCTTCAATTTCAGGCGTAATGTCATTGATCACATCATACCGCGTTGCTGTTGGGTCTGCTGATGGATTGGCGGTATAAAAGCCATCGACATCCGATAACAAAACCAATTGATCTGCACCAATGGTTGCGGCAATTTGGGCTGCCAGTCGGTCATTGTCACCAAAACGAATTTCATCTGTAGCTACGGTATCGTTTTCATTTACGATCGGCATAGCATTCAACACTAGTAATTGCTCAAACGTGGCACGTGAATTGAGGTAGCGGCGGCGATCACGTGTATCTTCCAAGGTCATAAGGACCTGTGCGGTTGTGATCCCGTGCAATGCGAGTGCATCTTCGTAAGCCCGAGCCAATCGAATCTGGCCCACGGCAGCGGCGGCTTGGGATTGTTCTAACGCAAGCTCAGTGTTCGGAAGCCCAAGTGCCCCACGGCCAAGTGCAATGGAACCTGAAGATACAAGGACAACTTGGGTTCCCCCTGCCCTTAGCCATGCAACATCAGCGGCCAATCCATGTAGCCATTCGCTACGCAGATTGCCGGTTTCCCTATCCACCAACAAAGCTGAGCCGATTTTAACGACCAGCCGTTTTGCTTGAGTTAAGGACGCCACGCTTCTTCCTCTTGCGCAGGTTGCTCACGCAGACGATCCGCGTCGATTTCGTCGCGCAATTTGCGTAGAACTTCAGTTACACCCTCACGCGCGACACCTGACATAAGCATAACGGGCCCATCACTTGCCTCTTCGAGGGCTGCACGGGCTTCTGCCCGCTGATCATCATCCAAGGCATCTACCTTGTTTAGAACAGTTACGCGTTGCTTAGCCGCCAGTTTGCCGCCGTAGGCTTCAAGCTCTGTGATGATGGTTTGGTAATCTTCAGCAACTGTTTCCGATGTTCCGTCAATCAGGTGCAACAAGACAGCACAACGTTCGACGTGTCCAAGGAACAGATCCCCAAGACCACGACCTTCGGAAGCGCCTTCAATCAAGCCTGGAATATCCGCGACAACAAATTCGCGACCATCCACACCAACCACACCTAGGTTTGGGTGCAATGTTGTGAATGGATAATCCGCAATTTTTGGACGCGCGTTAGATGTCGCGGCCAAAAACGTGGATTTTCCTGCATTCGGCAGGCCTAACAGGCCAACATCCGCGATCAACTTTAGTCGAAGCCAAAGCGTACGTTCAACGCCTTCTTGACCAGGGTTAGAGCGACGGGGTGCTTGGTTCGTTGCCGACTTAAAGTGTAGGTTACCAAAGCCACCGTTACCGCCACGGGCCAATTGAACCCGTTGGCCAACTTCGGTCAGGTCAGTGATGACCGTTTCTTGGTCTTCATCCAAAATTTCGGTCCCGACAGGAACCTTTAAAATAATGTCTTCGCCGTTCGCGCCTGTGCGCTGGCTGCCCATACCTGGAATGCCGCTTTTGGCAAAGAAGTGGGGCGCATAGCGGAAGTCGATTAGGGTGTTGAGGCCTTCAACAGCCTCCGCCCAAACAGAACCACCACAGCCTCCGTCGCCACCATCAGGGCCACCGTACTCTAGGAATTTTTCACGACGGAAGCTTACGCAACCACCGCCTCCACCGCCGGAACGGACATATACTTTGCACAGATCAAGAAATTTCATATCGGCTTCCTAACCTGCACTTAGCGCAGGCTCAATCACTTAGTCAGGTATTCCTAAGTCGTGATGTTCAGTTTTCGAGTGTATGTCCACGTGGGAACAGAACGATCCCGCGCAACGCTAAAGGTTTCTGCATCGCCCAAGTATTCAAACCCACAATGGGTTAGCACCTTGGCCGAAGCGGGATTGTCCTGGAACACAGCACCAAACATCGTGGCATTTGCCATCGGATTTGCGTCAACCAAGGTTTGTACCGCTTCGGAGGCTAGTCCGGTGTTCCAGTAAGCAGGAGCGACCCAATAGCCGACTTCAGATTGATCGCGATCCATTCTGGTCAAAGAGATGAGACCCATCACTTCTGCTCCACCAGACTTAAGTCCATCGATAACCCAAACATCTTCATCACGTTCGTGCGCGATGCAGCGGTTCACAAATGCTTCGGTAGTGCCTGGTGGCAAAGGGTGTGGAATCGATGATGTCATACCTGCAACACGTTCATCTGATGCATAAAGTTCAATCAGACCCATATCTGAAACCCGCATTGGCCGTAGCTCAAAGCGATCAGTTTGAATGGT
>JAGSGK010000090.1 GCA_023955215.1 Paracoccaceae bacterium | reverse complement strand
TGGCTCGTGCTACCGAACAAGCGGTTACCAGCACAGATGCCACAGGCGGCGTTTGTTGACCTATGGCAAGGTTCAGTGTGACGACCAAGCCAAAGTGCACCGGGTCAATTCCTGCTGCTGTGATAAGTGGGATTACAATCGGAATGACTAGTATGATGGCCGCTGCAGAGTGCAGAAAAAAGCCCACTACAAGGAAAAAGAAGTTGAGGATCAGCAAGATTGCCCATTGTTGATCCGTAATCGACAAGATGTTTGCGGCTAATTGCTGCGGTATCTGTGCTCGTGTCAAAAATCCTCCCATTAGTACTGAAGCAGCAACAAGCAGCATGACAACAGCTGTTTGGATGCCACCATCAAGCATTGCGCGTCGCAGGTGACGAACATCTAGATTTCCGTACCACGCAGAGACAATAATCGAGGCCAAAACGGCAAGGCCTGCAGCTTCTGTCGCTGTGACGTATCCACCAAAGATGCCGCCCAGAATAATGAATGGGAGTGTAAACGCTGGCAGTGCGTCTATGAAGGTTTCGCGCAGGCGGGTAAAGTTGAATGCCTCTTCTGTGGGAAAATTATACTTTTTTGCAAAGAAGTACGCGACCGTCATTAGGCCTGCTGCCCCCAGCAACCCTGGCACGACACCTGCAACAAACAATTGCTCAACCGAGGTATTTGCAGAAGCGGCGTAAAGGATCATTGGGATCGAGGGTGGAATGATAATGGCTAATGAAGCGGAAGATGAGGTCACTGCAGCGGAGAACTCTTTTGAATAACCTCTCTTTTTCATTTGTGGGATCAAGATTGAGCCCATCGCGGCAACGTCGGCTACTGCAGAGCCAGAAATTTCTGCAAAAAACAGAGATACGCCAATGTTCACCATGGCAAGGCCACCGCGAATGAACCCAATGATCGCAGTCACGAAGTTGATCAGCCTGTCGGTGATGCCGCCAGCATTCATAATCGCACCGGCCAAAACGAACATTGGAATGGCGATAAGGGAAAATTTTGTCGATCCATCATACATATCCAGTGCGATCGTAACGAGACTACTGGTTCCCTCTGTTGCGGCTAAACCCAGCACACCAGCCATCGCCAATGCGACCGCGATGGGCATATTGATGCAAATCATCAGCAGCATCGCAATAAAAATTGAAGCTATCAACATCAGACACGGTCCTTGTTTTTCTTGAGTTCGATTTCGACTTCTTCTTCAATTTCGGCATGTTCGAGTGACACGCCAGCAGCTGTTAATTTGAGAAACCCAGGCAGGCTTAGTATCTGGCACAGCATGAACAGAACTGCGCCAATAGGGATGATGGATTGAGTCAGCTGAATGGGCACCCATGTAAGAGAGATTAGAGTGTCACCGGCAAGGACCTCAAGAACTTGGATTCCGGCGCGGGCCATGAGAAAAAAGAAAATCAGCACAAGTGCCTCACCCAGAAACAACGCAGCGATACGCATTTTTTGCGGCATCGCGAGAAGCACTGTATCGAATCCGATATGACGACGGTGCAATGCGGCAAGTGCTGAGCCGTAATAAGTGATCCAAGCCAGCATGATAGCCGCAACCTCATCATACCAGGAAAAGCTCTGCCCCATTAGGCGTGCAATCACTGCTAGGGTAACGATCACTGTAAGCAGTACCATCAGGCTAATAGTGATCCACTCGAGTACGCTGCCAAGCAATCGGTTGATGCGAGATAGTGTCGGGTATGCAGTATGTTCCATATGGGTCTGACCTGTAGAATACTCGACATCACTCCCCGAATTAAGAAACGCGCGCGTGATGCAAAATATTGATTATTTAACGCAGGTGGCAGGTTTGAGCCCTGCCACCTGCACAATGATCAGCTTGCGTTGCCGAGACTGAGTACGGTGTCAATCATGTCCTGGCCGCCCTCTACTTCATCTGCGAACTGAGAGTATATCGGCTTTGACGCTTCAATAAAGGCGTCTTTGTCCGCTGTGTTTACAGCAACACCCGCATCCTCGATCACTTTCAGTAGGCTGGATTCCAGTTCCGCTGCTTTCTCGTAGGTAAAGTCTTGGGTTTGGTTCGCACATTCAGTCAAACCAGCCTGCATGTTAGCGTCCATGCTGTCGAACTTCTTTTTCGACATCAGGATATAAGCGGGCGTATAGACGTGACCTGTAACGGAAAGATATTTCTGTACTTCCTGAAACTTGGCGGACGCGATCTGCGCGTAAGGGTTTTCCTGCCCGTCAATTACGCCTGTTTGCAGTGCGGTAAACACGTCAGAGAATGCCATTGGCGTTGGATTTGCTCCATATTCTTGGAACATTTTCAGGCGCCAGACACCGTTTGGCGTGCGCAACTTAATGCCTTTTAAATCGGAAGGCCGGTTAATCGGCCGTACGTTATTGGTTATGTTCCGAAATCCGTTCTCGGCCAAACCGACGATGTGATAGCCATTGGTATTCGCCGCAGCTTGAAACTTATCCATCATCGCACCCTGAACGCGGCGCATGTGACCGCGGTCTTTGATGATATACGGCATCTCGAAAATACCGAATGTATCATCTACTGATGACATCACTGAGGATGGCAGAGAGAAATCAACCTGCCCCAATTTAAGCTTCTGCAGAAGCTCTTTATCTTTACCTAGCTGTGATGACCCAAACGTCTGAACCTCGACAGCACCAGCCATAGCCTCGTTGACGCAGGCTGCGAAGTTATCGACTGACGCCTCAAATAGTGAGCCTGGTTTGCCAACATGACCAAATTTCAAACTGGTATCAGCGGCATAGGCGCTTGTTGCCATGCCAATAGCAGTGGTTGCTGCTAATAGTTTTGCAATTATCTTCATTTTGTTCTCCTCCCAGAGTTTTCATGCTTAGTTTTCGCCTGTGCCCCGTTCAGCCGGGGCATTCTTTTATTCGAGTTTTAGATCGAGCTGCTCCATTGCCGCCTGGACACCGCCTGTTTCATGCGGAACATTCGCCTTCTTTAGGCCCATCTCAACACCAGCAAGTGTTGCAACCAGCATCAAATCATTGAAGTCGCCAAGATGGCCGATACGAAAGACTTTGTCGGCTAGCTTTGACAAGCCATTTCCAAGAGAGATATCGTAATGGTGCAGAGTGCTGGCCCGGAATCCGTCCGCACTATGGCCCTTAGGTAGCTTTACCGCGGTCAGCACGCCACTCTCTTGTCCCTGTTTGGTGCAGAGCACTTCGAGCCCCCATTTACGAACAGCCGCGCGTGCCGCCTGACCGTGGCGGGCGTGACGGGCAAAAACATTGTTTAACCCCTCTTCGTGCAACATATCGATTGCTTCATTCAGCCCATATAGTAGGTTGGTCGCAGGGGTGTAAGGGAAATAACCGGTTTTGTTCGGGCCAACCATGTCTGCCCAATCCCAGTAGGATCGTTGCAGACCTGATTTGGCGTTAGCTGCCATCGCCTTTTCGCTTGCTGCATTGAACGAAAGGCCAGGGGGCAGCATCAGCCCTTTTTGTGACCCTGACACCGTGACATCCACGCCCCATTCATCGTGCTTGTACTCGAGCGACGCAAGGCCGGAAATGGTATCAACCATAAAAAGCGCAGGGTGACCCGCACGGTCAATCGCCTTGCGCACCTCAGAGATGGGCGAGACTGAGCCTGTCGACGTTTCGTTGTGTACAACACAAACGGCTTTAATATCGTGAGCTTTATCCTCAGTCAAATAGGCCTCGATCTGGTCTGGGTCTGCACCACCGCGCCAATCTCCTTGGATAAACTCGGCGCGAAGGCCTAACTTTTCGGCGAGCTTTTTCCACAGGGTCGAAAAATGCCCTGTCTCAAACATCAGCACGCGATCACCGGGCGACAGCGTATTGACTAATGCGGCCTCCCACGCGCCGGTTCCCGACGCCGGATAGATAAATACATGTTGTTGCGTCTTAAATATTGTTTTTAATCCGTCCAGTGACTTCATGCCAACAGATGCAAAATCAGGGCCACGGTGGTCGATCGTCTGTTGACCGATCGCGCTTAGAATGCGGTCAGGTACAGCACTCGGGCCAGGGATTTGTAGAAAATGGCGGCCAGCTTTTCTCATGACTATTGTCTCACATTAACTTGATAGAACAGGCTGCAGGCAGAGCCTGAAAACCTACAAATAACTTTTTAGTTGAAACAACTTAATTTTGAATTCATAATTAAGTCAACAGAAATAATTGCTTTAAGTGTAGTGGATCGCAAATGTCTGACCTTTTAGAAACTTTGAAATCCCGTGTTCAGGGTGATCTGATGTTTGATAGGTTCTCACGCGGTCGTTATTCCACCGACGCATCATTATATCAGATGATGCCAGTGGGTGTGCTGTCTCCAAAGTCCGAAGACGACATCAGAGCTGCAATTGATATCGCGGGTGAAAAGGGCGTGTCCCTACTTGCGCGTGGCGGCGGTACGTCCCAATGTGGTCAAACTGTTAACGAAGCTTTAGTCTTAGATAACACGACATATTTCAATGATATCATTGAGATTGATGTGGAGGGACAACGCTGTGTTGTGCGTCCTGGCATTGTGCTGGATGACCTTAATCGTGCGCTAAAGCCCCACGGCCTTTGGTTCCCTGTTGATGTCTCAACCGCGTCCCGAGCAACCATTGGCGGAATGGCGGGTAACAATTCATGCGGTGGGAAGTCCCTGCGATATGGAATGATGCGTGACAATGTTCTGTCGATTGATGCCTTTCTAGCCGACGGCAGTCAGCACCACTTCGGACCAATTGCGGACGCAACATCACCGCAGCTGCAGCCGCTGATTGACGATTTACTGCGCCTTGGGGTCAGAGAAGCCGCTGAAATTGAGGCTCAATTCCCAAAAGTCATGCGCCGCGTCGGGGGTTATAATATCGACGCTCTTGTACCTAGCGACACATCCAACAACCTAGCACATCTTCTGGTGGGATCAGAGGGGACGCTTGCATATTCTACCGCCATTGAATTGAAGCTCTGGCCCATCATTTCGCAAAAGGTCTTGGGTGTTTGCCATTTCCCGACATTCCATCAGGCGATGGATGCAGCCCAATTTCTGGTCACATTAAACCCTCAGGGTGTTGAGTTGGTAGATGCAACAATGATTGCGCTAGCTCGTGATATTCCGATGTTCAAGCAAACGATTGAGGAATTCGTGACGGGAAAACCAGACGCCCTGCTGCTTGTTGAATTTGCCGAAGAAGACCCCAGCTTGCATGCGCAGAAATTACGTCAACTCGACGAAATGATGGGTGATTTGGGGTTTTCTTGGTCCGGCATGGGTAAGGAGTGGGGCGGAATGACCCCCGTGCCTGACCCCGCAATGCAGGCCCGCATTGCTGAGCTGCGCAGCTCAGGACTCAATATCATGATGTCCATGAAAAGCGATGGTAAACCCGTGTCGTTCGTTGAAGATTGCGCTGTAGAACTGCCCGACCTAGCCGCCTACACAGCTGGCTTGACTGAGATCTTTGAGCGTAACGGTACACGCGGAACATGGTATGCCCATGCCTCTGTTGGATGCCTACATGTCCGTCCGGTCCTGAACCTCAAGCTGGATCAAGACGTGAAAACCATGCGCGCAATTGCAGAAGAATGTTTTGATCTAGTCGCAAAGTACAAAGGCTCGCACTCGGGCGAACACGGTGACGGGCTCGTCCGCTCCGAGTTTCATGATAAGATGTTCGGCGCTCGTATGGTTGCAAATTTTGCAGAGGTAAAAACGCGCCTTGATCCAAACTGCTTATTCAATCCTGGAAAAATAGTTAATCCGCCCAGGATGGATGACCGCCGCCTTTTCCGCTATGGTCCAAACTATATGGTTGAAGAGTTTTCAACCGGTCTCGACTGGTCTGAGTGGTCGGGTAGCGCTGGCGGCTTTCAGGGCGCGGTCGAAATGTGCAACAACAACGGGGCCTGTCGTAAGCTTAAAGGAGGGGTAATGTGCCCATCTTTTCGGGTGACCCGAAAGGAACAAGACCTCACACGTGGACGTGCAAACACACTGCGGCTGGCTATTTCTGGTCAATTGGGGCCCGACGCGCTGACCTCTGACGAGATGGCCCAGACGATGAAGCTTTGCGTGTCCTGCAAAGGCTGTAAGCTCGAATGCCCTACTGGCGTGGACATGGCGCGCATGAAGGTCGAAGTGCAAGCTGCGACCGTGCGTAAAAGCGGGTTAAAGCTACAGGAGCGTCTGACTGCGTTTCTACCACGCTATGCCCCAATTGCAGCGCGCATGCCCTTTTTGGCAAACTTACGTAATACCTTTCCAGGGTTGGCTAAACTGACCGAATCACTGACCGGCTTCACCGCGACACGCAAGCTACCAACCTGGGCGACACGGCCCTTTAAAAACAGCGAAGCAAGTGAGAGTGAAAGTCCGCAAGCCGTAGTCTTTGCAGATTGTTTTAACCGCTACTTTGAACCGGAAAACTTGCGAGCCACGTTCAAGGTAATGGAGGCCGCCGATGTGCCAGTGCACTTGGCAAAGGCTCGCAAAGGCGAGCGGCCGCTGTGTTGTGGCCGCACATTCCTGTCGGCTGGATTGATAGATGAGGCCAAAGTAGAGGCGCAGCGTTTGGTTGATGCTTTAATGCCATATGTCGAAAAAGGCCTCCCGATCATTGGGCTGGAGCCCAGCTGTTTACTGACCTTGCGCGATGAGATCCCTGCCCTTCTCCCTGGTGAAGACACCGAGAAACTTAGTGCCAAGGCTCGTATGCTCGAAGAATACATCGTTGATCAGGAAGCTAACCCTGATTTTCATCTTCCTTTGACCTCCCCGAGCTCAAAGGTTTTATTGCATGGGCATTGCCATCAAAAGGCAATGGGCGTTATGTCCAGTATAGAAAAGACACTAGCCCTCTTGCCCGATACGCAGGTCGAAACCGTTGAGACATCGTGCTGTGGCATGGCAGGCGCTTTCGGATATGGTACCGACACACATCAGACATCCCGCGCAATGGCAGAGTTAGATTTGGCGCCTGCGGTAAGGAGAGCGGACATTGAAACCTTAATTGTTGCAGATGGTACATCTTGTCGACATCAGGTAGCGGACCTGACCACCCGCCAACCTATCCACATGGCACGCCTACTTGAAATGGCTCTAAAAAAGTGAAATTAGCAACACTATGTTTCAACTGAAAAACCCTCAGACCATTGCCCGCACCTCGTTACATCACGAGTTAGTGAACCGAATGCAGACATTGATCATCAATGCGGAGTTGGAGCCGGGGGCAAAGGTACCCGAAAAGCTATTATGTGACCAATTCGGCGTGTCACGAACTCCGCTGCGCGAGGCACTTAAGGTGCTTGCTTCAGAAGGGCTGGTGCGGCTCGAACCCAATCGCGGTGCATGGGTGACCCGCGTCACGATTGAAGAGGTTGAGGAAGTGTTTCCAGTACTGGGCGCTTTGGAGGCATTGTCGGGTGAATTGGCCTGCAAAAACATTACCGACGCCGAAATTGACGCCATCCGTGATTTGCACGCGCGCATGCTAAAAAGTTACGAGGACAGTGATCTGGACGAGTATTTCAGTATCAACCAGAAGATCCACCGTGCCATTCTGGTCGCAGCTGGCAACGGCACGTTAACATCATCCTGTGAGGCCTTGTCGCTACGCATGCAGAGGGCGCGGTATTTGGCGAATATGACCCAAGGGAGATGGTATGACGCTGTGCAAGAACACGAGCAAATATTGGCGTTTCTTATTGCCAGAGATGGACCCAACTTGGCGCTAACTTTGATGGGTCATATGAACTCCAAGAAGCTGTCAATTGTTAAATGGCTCAAATTGGAAGGTGATACGAAATACGGAGAAGCGTCTGACGTTATTGTTTGATAGATCTGAATACTCGTAAAAGATACATTAAGTTTATCATCCTGCGGCACAGAAATTGAAATACTCCGTGAGATTAGTTAGACGCTTTTGCTAGAAGGATGCTTGCTTTTCAGATGCCTTTCATGGCTGAATTGGTTGCATATTTAACTGGGATAACTAAAAATTTCTTAAGTGCCGCAACCGTCTTGAATCATTGTGTCGTTGGTTCCCGTCGTTGAAATTGCGTGTGTAAATTTTCATATCTGTTTTTGGCCCGACCGCCACAAAGCTGTCTGTCAGAAATTTTAATCTCCCAAAAACCCGCGCTTTGGGATGGCAGCTTATCTGTTGTGATAAATGTGGTGACCTGTGCTTTCCAATTTTTTGTGGGGAACTGCTAGGCTGTAGCTTTGTTGCGTTGTTTTGAAACATTTCAAGAAACAAACTTTAATGGTTTTGAGGGGCGGGACCAACTGCAAAGCTGTCAAGTTCGTATGATAACATCTAAATATCTATGAATTTCCTCATTCTCATGCCAAGTAAGACGGCAGTGGCCGTCAGGTGAAAAACTGGCTTGGTAGTCCGCCTGTCGCGGGAACGTCAATCTCACTGCACGCATGGATACCCCACCTATACCCGGCGTGGATCCGCAGGTTAGGGGGCAATGGGGCGCAGGTTCTATTGCCCTTTGTCATATGCGGTGCCGCCTATTTACGTCGCCGGGCGCCGCTCCTTTGACCGGCGCGCCCTGCTTTTGATCGGCCTGAGGCTTTGTGAGCGTCGTCTACTGCTTTTTCGACCGCATATTGCCGGGCCAAGGGGTCATCTGAGATGGTCAGCTCAACTGTCTCGAGGCGTTTTACCTCGTCGCGCAGACGGGCGGCTTCCTCAAACTCCAGATTTTCTGCCGCTTTTCGCATATCGAGCCGCAGCCCATCGAGGACGGTCTGGATATTGCCGCCTTGCAAGGCCGGATCGATTTTCGCCGTGACCCGCGCCATATCTGTATCGCCCTTGTAAAGACCGGCAAGCACATCTTCGACATTCTTTTTTACTGTCAGAGGGGAAATGCCATGGGCCACATTGTAGGCATGCTGCTTTTCGCGCCTACGGTTGGTTTCACCAATCGCGCGTTCCATCGAGCCGGTCGTGCGATCTGCATACATGATGACCCGCCCATCGGCGTTGCGCGCGGCCCGGCCAATGGTTTGAACCAAAGACGTTTCAGACCGCAAAAAACCCTCCTTATCTGCATCGAGGATCGCAACCAAACCGCACTCAGGGATATCGAGACCCTCGCGCAAAAGGTTGATGCCAAGCAGAACATCAAAGGCGCCCAATCGCAAATCCCGCAGTATCTCAATGCGCTCAATCGTATCGATATCGCTGTGCATGTAGCGCACCCGAATGCCCTGCTCATGCAGATATTCGGTGAGATCTTCGGCCATGCGTTTGGTCAATGTCGTGGCTAAAACCCTTTGTCCCATCGCTGTGACCTGGCGTATCTCATCAAGAAGATCATCCACTTGGGTTTCTACGGGACGAATTTCCACCGGCGGGTCAAGCAGGCCCGTGGGGCGGATCACCTGCTCTGTGAACACGCCACCCGCCTGGTCAAGCTCCCATTTGGACGGGGTGGCGGAGACAAAAATCGACTGCGGCCGCATCGCATCCCATTCTTCGAACTTGAGCGGTCGGTTATCCATACAGGACGGCAATCGGAACCCGTGTTCGGCAAGTGTGAATTTGCGGCGGTAGTCGCCCTTATACATCGCGCCAATCTGCGGCACGCTAACATGGCTTTCATCTGCGAAAACAATGGCATTGTCTGGGATGAACTCAAACAGTGTTGGGGGCGGCTCTCCGGGTGCGCGGCCTGTGAGATAGCGCGAATAATTTTCAATTCCGCTGCACACGCCGGTTGCTTCAAGCATTTCCAGATCGAAATTTGTGCGCTGTTCCAGCCGTTGCGCTTCCAGCAACTTGCCCTCGTTCACCAATTGATCAAGCCGCATCCGCAGCTCTTTTTTGATACCAATCACAGCCTGTTGCATGGTCGGGCGCGGGGTAACATAGTGACTGTTGGCGTAGATCCGCACCCGTTCAAACGTATCGGTGCGTGCGCCGGTCAGCGGATCAAACTCGACAATGGTCTCCAGCTCTTCGCCAAAAAAACTTAAACGCCAAACCCGGTCGTCCAAATGCGCTGGCCAAATTTCTAAACTGTCTCCGCGCACCCTAAAGGTGCCGCGTTGGAAAGCTTGGTCATTGCGGCGATACTGTTGGGCAATAAGATCGGCAATGACTCGGCGCTGGTCATAGCTATTGCCACTGTGCAGATCTTGGGTCATCGCGCCATAGGTTTCGACCGACCCTATCCCATAGATGCAGGACACCGAAGCC
>JAGSGK010000141.1 GCA_023955215.1 Paracoccaceae bacterium | reverse complement strand
TTTTACGAACGTAAAGAAGAATGGTTTCAAGCCATGACATCACATCATTTCGTGATGTGGATGGTTGAAGATAACCACACCCCTGACTTGGCTGAGGCGATGGATCGCTTGGAATACCTTCAAAAACACGGGTCGACAAACCACGCATTTGGCTGGGACTTCGTCGATCAAAGCGCTTGGCGGCGCTGCACAGTAGCTGCGGAGTAAATAACATGAGCACAAACGACTGGCCCCTTTGGGAAATCTTTATTCGCGGTGCGCATGGTTTGTCCCATCGCCACGTTGGTAGCCTACATGCACCTGATGCAGAAATGGCAATCAAGAACGCACGCGATGTCTATACACGACGCAAAGAAGGCGTGAGCATCTGGGCGATCGAGTCCAGCGCTATTGCGGCATCCAGCCCAGAGGATAAGGGTTCTCTATACGATCCCGCGGATGATAAAGTGTACCGCCATCCGACCTTTTTCGACATACCTGATGAAGTGGGTGCAATGTGAGCGATCCGTTACAATTTCTTCTGCGAATGGGCGATAACTCACTGGTTCTTGGACACCGCGTTTCTGAATGGTGCGGTGTTGCCCCCGTGTTGGAAGAGGACATTGCGCTGGCAAATACCGCACTTGATTTGATCGGACAGACACAACTTTGGTTGGGTTTAGCAGCCGAGTGTGAAGACAAAGGTCGCGATGCAGATGCTTTGGCGTTTCGTCGTGATGTTTGGGATTTTCGCAATCTATTGTTGGTCGAGCAACCAAACCGCGACTTTGGCCACACAATGATGCGCCAATTCCTTTTTGATGCGTGGCATTCAATGGTTCTGGCTGCGCTCAAATCATCTGACAACTCAGAGATCTCAGCCATTGCAGAGAAATCACTAAAAGAAGTGACATATCATCTGGAGCGTTCAAGCGACACGGTCATCGCTCTTGGGGACGGAACTGAAGAAAGCCACATGCGGATGCAAGCCGGCCTTGATCGGTTGTGGCCTTACGTTGGTGAAATGTTCCTGACTGACGAACATGATCTGATTAATGTCGCCTCTTTGCGTCCTGCTTTTGATGAACTGACTAATGACGTTCTGAGCACAGCCACCCTTTCCATACCCACCGACAACTTCACACATAAAGGTGGAAAAACTGGTGCGCGGCACACGGAACATTTGGGCCATATGATTGCAACAATGCAGTTCCTGCCTCGTGCTTATCCGGACGCAAAATGGTGATGACCAAGCCATCTATTGATCAAGTCTGGAAGTGGCTGGACGCCGTTCCTGATCCAGAGATTCCCGTGATTTCGCTGGTCGATTTAGGAATCATTCGCGGTGTTGCTTGGCTGAACGATATGCTGGAAGTAACAGTCACACCTACTTATTCTGGTTGCCCTGCAACGCGCATTATCAACTTAGATATCGAAACTGCTTTGAATGATCACGGGATCAAAAAGGTTACACTGAAACGTCAACTTTCACCTGCATGGACCACCGATTGGCTGTCTGAAAAGGGCAAAGCAAAGCTTGAAGACTATGGGATCGCACCGCCACAAACGGCAGGTGGACCCGCCCAGTGCCCCAGATGTAAATCCGTACAGGTTGAGAAGATCAGCCAATTCGGATCAACCCCCTGTAAGGCACAATGGCGCTGCACAGACTGCCTTGAACCTTTTGATTATTTTAAGTGTATTTGACCTATGTCCACATTCCTTCCCCTTCGCGTCACAGACATTCACCGCACTATTCGCGATGCGGTCGTACTGACTTTAGAGCCTGAAAATTCTGAGGATTTTGCTTTCATACAAGGCCAATACCTGACCTTTGAACGGGACTTTGACGGGACTAAACTCCGTCGCAATTATTCGATCTGCGCAGGCCTTGATGATGGCAAAATACAAGTCGGCGTAAAACGTGTTGATGGCGGAGCTTTCTCAACTTTCGCCAACACAGAATTGCAAGTTGGCGACACGCTGAATGCAATGCCGCCAATGGGCAAATTCTATACTGAAATCGAGCCTAACATGGCGAAGAACTATCTTGGTTTCGCGGGCGGATCAGGTGTGACACCTGTTCTCTCGATACTGAAAACCGTCCTGACCCGCGAACCAGACAGTACATTCACTCTGATATACGCCAACCGCGCGGTTGGTACGATTATGTTTCGTGAAGAACTAGAGGCGCTTAAGAACGTCTACATGCAACGCCTCACGATTATCCATGTCCTCGAGACTGGCCAAGACATTGATCTGTTCAGCGGGCGTGTCGATCAAGAAAAATGCGCCGCGTTGTTTCAAACTTGGGTTGATATCAAAGCTGTCGATACAACATTCATCTGTGGCCCTGAACCCATGATGCTTGGCATTGTTGAAGCCTTAAAGGCCCATGGCTTGGACCACAGTCAGATCAAGTTCGAATTGTTTGGCGCTGGCCAACAAGGGCGCCTCGCGAAACAAGCGATTTCGGAACGCGCCGAAGGCAGCAAAGGCACCGATGCAACGGTGACGTTTGAAGGTGCGGACTACACCTTCAAGATGCCAAAGAATCAGTCCGTTCTGGAAGCCGCGTTGGCCAACAACCTAGATGCGCCATTCGCGTGCAAGGCAGGCGTTTGTTCCACCTGCATCGCCAAGGTGACCGAGGGTGAATACGAAATGCTAAGCAATCACGCTCTTGAAGATTACGAGGTTGAAGCGGGTTACGTTTTAACCTGCCAGTGCTACGCATTGTCAGACACGTTAAGCGTCAATTACGACCAACATTAAGGACACAACATGCTGAACGTTCATTCCTTTGCCGCTGGTCAATGGATCGCCCCGTCCGCAGATGCGCGCCCGATTGAAAGTGCCCTAACGGGAGAGGTGATCGGACAAGCCGGAAACGGTGCCTTAGATGTTCAGGCCATGCTTGGATACGGCCGCGAAATCGGCAGTCCAGCATTGCGAGCAATGACATTCCATGACCGTGCAAAAATGCTCAAAGCGCTTGCTTTGCATCTACGCGAACATCGTGAAGAACTGTATCAGTTGTCGTTCAACACCGGAGGAACACAAGCCGACCACCTTATTGATGTGGATGGCGGCATTGGCACTGTGTTGGTCTATGCCTCTAAAGGGCGGCGCGACCTGCCCGACGCACAGATCTATCTCGATGGACCACCCGAACAGCTGAGCCGAAATGGCACCTTTATGGGGCGCCACATATGCACCCCACTTCAAGGCGTTGCGGTACATATAAACGCATTCAACTTTCCGGTATGGGGCATGTTGGAAAAACTGGCCCCTACCCTCCTTGCAGGAATGCCTGCGATTATCAAACCAGCCACTGCAACCTGCTATGTAACTGAGGCTTGCGTGCGGATTATGCTAGCCAGTGGACTGCTGCCTAAGGGCGCGCTGCAGTTAGTGTCTGGTGGTATTGGAGACATGTTAGATCACCTTGATTTGCAAGATGTCGCCACCTTTACAGGATCAGCTAACACCGCATTAAAACTGCGTGGCAACGAAAATATCTTGCGTAATTCAATCCGCTTTACAGCAGAGCAAGACAGTCTAAACGCGTCTGTTTTGGGTCCAGATGCGCAAGTCGGAACACCCGAATTTGACCTATTTGTAAAAGAAATTCAGCGCGAGATGACCACCAAAGCTGGTCAAAAATGCACTGCTATTCGGCGGATTTTGGTGCCACAGGGTACCAGCAATGCGATCATCGAAACACTTGATAAACGTCTAGCCAACATAACCCTTGGCGATCCTCGTGAAGTAGGCACAAAAATGGGTGCGCTGGTTTCTAACGCGCAGAAAAATGATGTTTTGGAAAAGATCGCGCAAATCGGTTCTGAAGCTAAGCGCGTAATTGGTGATCCCGAAAACCACGCAATGTCCAAAAGCAAGGGGGCATATTTACCGCCCATAGTTTTCCATTGCGACGACCCTGATTCCGCACAGCATGTACACGAAACTGAGGCCTTTGGGCCTGTTTCTACAATCATGGAATATCGTGATTTGGGTCACGCGACCGAATTGTTAAACAAAGGCAAGGGATCGCTTGTTGCTTCCGTCATCACACATGACGGCGATGTGGCCCGCGAAATCGCAATGGCGTCGGGCGCATTTCATGGTCGCTTATATTTCAACAACCGCGATTCGATGGCTGAGGCAACAGGCCACGGTGCACCCCTTCCCCACATGGTTCACGGCGGTCCAGGTCGCGCTGGTGGTGGCGAAGAGTTGGGCGGTACACGCGCTGTAATGCACTATATGCAACGCACTGCAATCCAGGGCAGCCCTGACATTTTGACCGCAGTAGGTAGTCAGTGGGTACCGCAATCAACTATCGAAACTGACAAGCCTCATCCTTTCACACGCACGTTCCACGATGTCGAATTGGGCGATACCCTTCTCAGCGGATCACGTGAGATTACGCTGGAAGATATCGAGACTTTCGCGCACTTCACAGGCGACACGTTTTACGCGCACATGGATGAAGAGGCTGCCAAAGCGAATCCATTTTTCCCAGGTCGTGTTGCGCACGGTTACCTTTTAATCAGCTTTGCCGCTGGATTGTTCGTCCAACCTGATCCAGGTCCTGTTTTGGCGAACACGGGCCTTGATAACTTACGCTTTATGAAACCAGTTCAGGCGGGCGATAGTATCAAGGTCCAACTTACTGTTAAGGCCAAGACACCCCGCAATGATGAATATGGTGAGGTGCGATGGCATGTGACCTTAACCAATCAAGATGATGAGGCTGTGGCTGAATACGAGCTACTGACAATGAATGCTTACTAAACCACTTTCAGACGCCGTTGAAGCGTTGACTACGTTAAACAATCAGCGCGTTTGGTCATTATTGGTCACTGTTTTCGGGGACCTTGCCCAGAACGATGGGGACGTGATCGAGGGGCCTGTGTTGTCTGTACTGATGTCAGATATGGGTATTAAGGCCGAAGCCACCCGCGTCGCCTTGCACCGTTTGCGCAACGACGATTGGATAATGTCAGTCAAAAGCGGGCGCAACAGTTTGCACAGCCTAACAGCGAGCGGGCGACAAGAAAGTGCTGCGGCCAGCCCGCGAATTTATGGCCACCCAAATGATGCGCCAAAACACTGGCACCTGCTGATATTGGGCAGCACATCAGCGCGTTCGCGAAAAGCCATGGCGCAGCTAGGATTTGCCCCGTTGATGCCACGCGTGTACCTAGGACCAAGCGATGCAACGCCACCCGAAGATGCGTTGGTTCTTTCGCCAACATCATTACCTCATTGGCTAGCCGAACAGTTTGAACCAAAGGACTTAGCACAAGATTACGCAGAGTTGCACCAAGCGTTACTGCGCGTTCAGAATGCCATAGATAAAGCAGCGTCAATAACACCACGTGACACAGCGGTCTTGCGGTGTTTGATCGTCCACAACTGGCGTAGACTGGTTTTGAAGCATCCAGAGCTGCCCAGAGACTTATATTCGCCTGGCTGGCTTGGTCATGATTGTAGAAGCCTGGTAAGTTCCTTGTTAAGCAAACTTCCCAAACCAGACCTTGGCCAAATGTCGCTAGAATAAAAGCCACGCTTTTACAGCGGACCAACCCACGCTATAGCAGTGATATGACAAACTATCTTCATATCTCAGACCTCCCCGATGATTTGGATCTGGGTCCTGAAGTCGCCATTGATTGCGAAACTATGGGACTGCATCCTCACCGCGACCGCTTATGCGTTGTTCAACTGTCGGCTGGTGACGGAGATGCTCATATGGTGCAGATCAAGAAAGGGCAATCAGAGGCCCCTAACTTGTGCGCTATTCTGGCAAGTCCAAAAGTCTTAAAATTGTTTCACTATGGACGATTTGACATCGCCGCGATGCAGAATGCTTTTGGTACGGTAACCGCACCTGTCTATTGCACGAAAATTGCCAGCCGTTTGGTACGCACCTACACAGACCGCCATGGATTGAAAAATTTGCTGCACGATCTTTTGGAAGTGAACCTCTCTAAACATCAGCAATCAAGCGATTGGGGTGCCCCAAATCTTAGTGATGCGCAATTGGAATATGCCGCGTCCGACGTACTGTACCTTCACCGCCTACGCGAAGCGTTGAACAAACGTTTAGTCCGCGAAGGACGAATGGAAATTGCCCAATCCTGCTTTGACTTTCTTCCAGCTCGTGCAAACCTAGATCTACTAGGGTGGCCCGAAACCGACATTTTTGCACATACATGAACAAAGTACATTCGACATTGGTAGGCCTCTGAATGGATCGTTATTCACGCATGATCGTTTGGTTAAAGGTGTTGCTGCCGTTGATGGCACTGGCTTTGTTGTCCACACTGTTCTTGCTCTCTCGAAATGTTGATCCTCTGGCCTCGATCCCATTTGCCCAAGCCGAAATTGACGAAAGACTAAAAGACCAACAAATCACGGGCCCAGTCTTTTATGGTTCGTCTGATCGCGGCGATGAAATTTCGTTATTCGCGGAAAAGATGGCTATGGGTCAAGGGAATGGCATAACCGTAGCCAACGCAGTTTCCGGTCAGATTGACTGGGCCTCTGGTGGGCGCTTGCTGTTCGTGTCAGATACTGGTGAAATCGATATGGCAAAAGACACTGTCATTTTGTCCGAAAACGTTTTGATCACAACATCCAGCGGGTACGAAATCAACTCGGAACGCTTGATTTCAGGGATGACATCGCTGAATGTAACATCACCCGACAAAATATTTGCCGTGGGGCCCCTTGGGGAATTTACGGCCGGTACCATGTGGGTAAATGCGCCCGAAGAGAACAGCCCCGTTCAAATGGTTTTCACAAATGGTGTGAAGCTGATATACGATCCTACAATCAAATGAGATGATAAACCGTGAATATATTTCAACCTTTAACGCTTTGTATCGCACTGCTTGGTGCGACACCGCTCCTTGCACAAGGCACCAGTGTGGCCTTTGGAACGATCACTCAGGACACAACCGCACCAGTTGAAGTGACTTCTGACGAATTGTCCGTTGATCAGGAAACTGGAAGAGCTGTTTTCGTCGGGAACGTCATAGTTGGGCAGGGGGAACTTCGACTTGCAGCCCAAAAAGTCACAGTTATTTATCGAGAAGAAAGTGCTGGCATTGAAAGAATGATCGCAACTGGTGATGTTACATTGGTTTCCGGTCTCGATGCCGCAGAGGCAGAGCGCGCCGACTACACGATCGATTCGGGCGAAATTATTATGACAGGTGACGTCTTGCTTACCCAAGGCCTCAGCGCAATCGCGTCTGACAAAATGGTAATTTATCTTGAAGATGGAACAGCAAACATGACTGGTCGGGTGAAAACCATCCTGCAAACTGGCAATAATTAATGACGCAGCCAACTCTTGAAGTGACCACGGGCCAAGTGGGTTTGAAAATCACAAACCTACGAAAGTCGTATCGAAAAAAGGTCGTAATCCGCGATTTTTCGATGGAGCTAAATCGTGGGGAAGTGGTTGCATTGCTGGGCCCTAACGGATCAGGAAAGACCACAACATTTTACTCTGTAGCCGGACTGGTAACACCTGAAGGGGGCACTGTAATTGTCGACGGCCACGACGTTACATCACTGCCAATGTATCGCCGTGCGCAACTGGGCATTGGCTATCTACCCCAAGAAATGAGTATTTTTCGTGGTCTCAATGTTGAAGACAACATAAGCGCAATCTTGGATATTTCAGTGCCAAGTCGCCAAA
>JAGSGK010000186.1 GCA_023955215.1 Paracoccaceae bacterium | reverse complement strand
GAACGACTTTTGCGGACATTTCTCCGCATGGGAAAAAGCCAACACCTTGGACATTTAAAACCATAGGGCGGGCTTCGGTCCGCTCTACGCCAACTTCATCTTACAAAAGAAACTTCCGCCGGAGGCTCCACATTTTTCAGCCCCCACAGCGGTTCAAAATAAGGAGTAACTTATGACCAAACGCGTAGCCATCATCGGCGCAGGCCCCTCTGGACTTGCACAAATGCGAGCCTTTCAATCCGCTGAAGCAAAAGGCGCAGAGATCCCAGAAATTGTTTGTTTTGAAAAGCAAGCAAACTGGGGTGGATTATGGAACTACTCCTGGCGTACCGGCCTCGATAAGTACGGAGAGCCAGTTCATGGTTCAATGTATCGCTACCTTTGGTCGAATGGACCAAAAGAAGGGCTTGAGTTCGCTGACTACTCTTTCGAAGAACATTTCGGTAAACAAATCGCCTCTTATCCGCCACGGGCTGTCTTGTTCGACTATATCCAAGGTCGCGTTGAAAAGGCGGGTATTCGCGACTGGATCAGGTTTGAAACTGCAGTAAGGAACGTCAGCGAAAATGACGGCAAATTTACTGTCAACGTAACCGACCTCCCTAATGACCGCGATTACTCAGAGGAATTCGACCATGTGGTCGTTTGCTCTGGCCACTTCTCAACCCCGAATGTCCCGCATTTCGATGGCTTTGAAACTTATCAAGGCCGTGTCCTGCATGCCCACGACTTCCGAGACGCAATGGAGTTCACAGGCAAGGACATCTTGATCATTGGTACTAGCTATTCAGCCGAGGACATCGGCAGCCAACTTTGGAAATACGGCGCAAAATCTATTACAGTCAGCCACCGAACAGCACCAATGGGTTATGCATGGCCTGACAACTGGCAAGAAGTGCCGCTGCTACAGAGAATGGAAGGCAAGACGGCCCATTTTAAAGACGGCACAACCAAAGATGTCGACGCCGTGATCTTGTGCACAGGTTACAAACACCACTTCCCGTTTATGGACAACGCAATCCGTTTACGCACGCCAAATGTGCTCGCCTCTGACGATTTGTACAAAGGCGTAGCATACATCAAAAATCCGAATGTTTTCTATATTGGGATGCAAGATCAATGGTTCACGTTCAATATGTTTGATGCCCAAGCTTGGTGGGCGCGTGATGTTATGATGAATAGAATTGAAATCCCTAACACAACCGCGATGCAGGCCGATATCGACGATCGCCAAACACGAGAAGCGGCGGGTAGCGATGACTACGATGCGATTTGGTATCAGGGCGATTACGTTAAGGAATTGATTGCTGAAACAGACTACCCATCCTTTGATCTCGAAGGGGCCTGTCAGGCGTTCAAAGCGTGGAAGGGGCACAAAAAGACCAACATCATGACCTTCCGCGACAATGGCTATAAGTCAGTAATCACAGGCACAATGGCGCCAAAACACCACACACCGTGGAAAGATGCGTTAGACGATAGCTTAGACGTCTACCTCGAAAACTAAATAACGCCTTGCTACCTGAATCTTAAGCTTAAAGGCAGCAAGGAATACGGCCGAGAGGGTGCACAATCCGCAGCATTGGAACTCTCAAAATTAGAAAAGTTAACCTTTAAAACAGTAAATTACGAGGCATTTGGTTAAAAACCCTGCCGCGAATGTCTATATCTACCTCAAGGGTCAAAAATGTGATCCATATGTTAAGGAAAGGCAATCTGATGCCAAAACTCAATCGTCGTCGTTTTTTGCAAGTGTTCAGTGCTGCAGGTTTGGCCCCAGCGATGCCCGCACTTGCGGCAAGCGCAACAACGACCACAGCGGCAGGTCTAACGACTTCGCAAATGCTCTGGGGTAGCCTGTACGCTCAAGCAGGCAGCGTGCAAAACATGGGTGGAATCTCACGTGGCATGGGTATTTCGACCACGGCGACACATAGTGTCTACACCAAATTGATCCAAAACCATGCCTTAACGGCACACGGTGCCAGTAGCCTCACCCGCATCGCACGCCCTGCCCCGCCCCCAACCATGGCTGCCGCGCCCGTCAGCAAAGCCAGAGCGCCGCGACAGATCAATGTCGACCTTGATCGACTATTGGGCGATGATAGTCCAGACAAAGTAGAAGTCATTGACCAAGAAGAGACCAGCCAAAATGAAGAATAGATTACGACCTTGGGCGCGACTTAGTCGGATCATAATGCGCAAACGGCACCACCTCGGCAGGAATGCGCATCTGATGCCCATCTAGTTTACCGATCTCGACCTGCGTTCCTATGTCAGCATGGGCTACATCTAAGCGTGCCAAAGCGATATTTTTTCCGAGCAAGGGCGAACGCATGGACGATGTCACTTCACCAACCTGCGCGCGTCCAATGTGAATGCAATCACCGTGGGCCACGTCGATATTGCTATCGATATCAAGGCCAACCAACTTGCGCATAGGATTGTCTTTTCGACGGATCAGCGCATCACGACCGATGAAATCATCCGTTTTGGATTTAAGCGGCACAGTGAACCCAATGCCGGCCTCGAATGGGTCGGTTTGATCGGTAAAGTCATAGCCCGCGAAGATAAGACCAGATTCGATGCGCACCATATCAAGAGCCTCAAGGCCCATTGGCCTGATCCCATGGTCTTGTCCAGCCTCCCAAATAGCGTCAAAAATTTCGGCGCAATCTTTTGGGTGACACATAACCTCATATCCCAACTCACCGGTGTATCCTGTACGCGAGACCACAAACGGCGTCCCACTTTCATTGTTCAGGCGTGCAGGCGTAAAGCGAAACCAGCCCAGTTGATCAAACTCCGGATTGTGCGGTGCGGTCCAAACGATCTTGCGCAGTAAATCGCGGCTTTCTGGCCCTTGCACCGCGACGTTGTGCATTTGATCAGTTGAGGCACGGACAAGCACGTTAAGCCCCAGCTTTTCAGCCTGCTCTCGCATCCAATCACCACCGTAATCATTGCCACCTATCCAGCGGAAGTTATCCTTGCCCAGACGAAACACCGTGCCGTCATCAATCATGCCGCCATGCTCATAGCACATGGCCGTGTAGACGACGCCGCCAATGGCCAAAGTCTTCATATTCCGAGTGAATATATATTGGCATAATGCCTCTGCATCGGGTCCCGTAATCTCAAACTTGCGCAATGGCGACAGGTCCAAAATCACTACTTTTTCACGACAAGCATGGTATTCTTCGATTGGTCCTGCTTCAGCGAAACAGTTCGCCAACCAGTAGCCATTATATTCGATGAAATTACGGGTGTGCTCGGCGAATTTGTCGTGAAAACCGGTTTGCTTGGTCATAATGGGGTCCGCATCTGGTGTGGGGCGGTACGCGACCGACCGTTGAAATGTTTCTTTGCCGCTGTAGGTCCGTACGTGAATATCGGTCGGGTTCCACCCGTTCGCCGCACTGGTGTCATCAGGGCAAGCCGAACTAACGCAAACGATATCGGTCAAGGCCCGTAGCAACACATAGTCACCCGGTCGGGACCAAGGTTCGTCGGAATACATGACGCCATGATCGTCCAGAAAAGTGTTGAAGAAAAAATTGATCGCCATCCAACCTTTGCGCGGCGCGACGTTAAAGTTGGCAAGCGCACCGTTAAAGTTCTCAGAACAATTCACGTGACCGGGGTACCCGATATCGTCGTAATATTTTGCAGAACAAGCAAGGGCGAAGGCATCATGACGCCCGCAAGTGTCTTGAACAACCTCAACGAGTGGTAACATTTCCTGATCGTAGTATTTTGCATGCAATCCCGGCATTGGATAGGCGTGACCCATCAGCGTACGCGTGGTGGTTACATCCAAAGCATGCTCTATCCCTTTGTCCAGCTTGCGGGCGCTGAAGCACTCGAAATCAGTGCATTGCCGTCCGTCCACATCAATGATCTGGATGTAGTCGCCCGCTTTGACGAAAAACGCTTCTGCCGTTTGCGTGTGCACGCGAATGTCGGCAACAGGATCAGCAAGCGGCTCAGGGGCTTCGAATTTGGTGTGGCTTTTGATAATTGCCCGCTTGACCATAACCGCGATCGGCGTTGTCGTATCTTGTGCCTCAGCATCCATCGGGCCTCCAGGTGCAGCAATAATAACGGCACCGTCACGTTGAACGCGGAAGGTTTCTTCGGCCTTTGCCGCACTCATTGCATCAAACAGATGTACCGCCTGTGCACCACCTAAGTTGATTCCACGTGCTTCAAGCCCCATTCGCATGCCGCGCAAAGAATACTCAGAACTGGTCAAAAGCGCACGCAAACCATCAGCTGAGCCATTTGCAGTAGTCCCGATTACGGAGGCGTCAATCAAACCGCCTGAACCAGTCGCAACGATTTCGCAGGCCTGGCCACCTTCCGTATTAATCAGCGTAATTTGGTCGTTGGCCTCAACAGGGATAAGAACCGCCCCGTTTCCCTCTACTACATAACGTTCCGTACCTTGAGGCATCGAAAACTGTACAGGCCTATAAACCTGACTTGGGCGCGGCGGACCAGGTTGAACCTTTGGATAAGGGTGGTCGAGCATACAATGTCCTTAGAACCAGCCCGCCTCAGCAAATTTACCTAAGCGGAATATTTATTTATTAAAAAGAATATCCATAAATACTCATCGCGCAAGTGATTCTCGGGAAGATTAGAAATTGATGAGGTCAACCGTACGGCGCTCGCGCATCTTGGCAGGAGTCAAACCATATTCATCCTTAACAGCTTTTGCCAACGTCGAGCTTGAACCAAACCCTGTAGCGACAGCCACATCTATAATAGGAAGCAGTGTTTCCTGTAGCATAACGCGCGCCTGCTTTGAACGTATACGTTTGTAAAACCTCGCAGGAGTATCGTTAAAGACCTCCCGAAATTGACGCTCCAATTGCCGTGTTGAAACGCCCAACTGTTCCGTCAGTTCAGCCATCGAAAGTGGATCGCTAATGTTGTTTTCCATCAGGTGAATTGCCGCTGTAATCCGCCCATCGAAAAAGCCTTTATTGTGACCTATACCGCGTGGTTGCTCGGTATTTGTTGAGCGGATATTTTGCAGAAGCGTTCGGTTTCCGATCTCTGCAAGTTGCGGCGTATCAAAGAATGACGAGATTAACGCAATTATCAGTTCTTGAGTAGAAGAACGCCCGCCTGCAGTAACAATACCATCTGAACTTTCAGCCAAGTTATTTGTCAAATTCGGATGGTACCCTGTTTCAGTCAACATCAAAGCGTCATGCCAATGGGTTGTAACCTTGCCAGCTGGTTTGTTCGTTTCCTGAATGTACGCTGTTGCTGCATCGGACAGTAAAACGACCGGAAGCGATTGCCTTTGCATAGAACGCAACCGCTTAATCCATGGTTCAAAGTTCCCTTTACACCCACCCACGACAATCATCACATCCGCAAACCCGTGATCAGCGATAGCAGGTTCTGCGCGCAACAACATGTTATTAGAACCTGAAACCACCCCAGGCCTGTCAGACACATAACGAAATTCAAATGCACTCAGCCCTAAAATCTTGTTACCTAGGGCAAGGGTATGGGTAACGGCTGAAACCTCAAGCTCACAAAACCCTTTCGACACAAAAATTTCGAATTTGGTAGGTTTCTCTTCACTTCCTGAACGCGAGAAGAGCGAAACGATAACTGCCTTATTCCGTTCACCAGCGTGCATAACGTAGTACCTTCAACCGAAATTTGGGATTTATTAATAGCGAAAAAACATTACAAACACTCCCAAGAAGGCGTGTATTGGGACGGCGTCATCATTCACATTGGTAAATATTTATTCCCAACAGTCAAGTATTCTTGCGAGTAATTCTAGATCCACATTAAAATTTGAACAGAGACGGGCGACTGGCAACAATCCTCACATTGTTACCCAACAAATAAGATCGTTTCTGTGCGGATCATTGGATTGCCTCGTCGTAAAGGCGTCTCAAACCCGTTGCAGCAGCTCAACTCGATGCAAAATAGGTATCGAGCTGTACTCTGGCTACTTAACGAGTTCATCGCCCTAACACGGGCAATGCCGTCACCCCAGTTTAAGGTGCCCTTGCGTGCCTGTTATCCCTTGGTCTGGGTTCCAGATACAAAAATGGCCTGAGTATTGATACTCAAGCCTTTGATGTCACTAACGAATTAGTGTTGGTTGCGGGAGTAGGATTTGAACCTACGACCTTCAGGT
>JAGSGK010000153.1 GCA_023955215.1 Paracoccaceae bacterium | reverse complement strand
ATCCGAAAGCTTTGCACCGATTGAGTTGCGTAAAAGGACTTCAAGATAGTGACTGAAGATGATGATTTAAAAGAGGAAAGCCTTTTTGAGGCTCCGCCCATGGGAGAACAGGAACGCATGATTGAAGCGATCCTTTTTGCCAGTGCAGAACCTGTGACCGTGCGAGAACTTGAAGCACGTATGCCCCATGGTTGCGACGCGGCAGAGGCGATTGTGCACCTACGTAAACGCTACGAGGGGCGCGGTGTGAACCTGAGCAAGGTGGGGGATGCATGGACCATGCGCACCTCACCTGACCTTGGTTTCCTCATGCAAAAAGAAACGGTTGAGACCCGCAAACTTAGTCGGGCTGCGATCGAGACACTGGCGATTATCGCCTATCACCAACCTGTCACGCGCGCAGAAATCGAAGAGATCCGCGGTGTATCTGTGAGCCGCGGAACGGTTGATCAGTTGCTAGAAATGGAATGGATACGTTTTGGCAGGCGTAAGATGACGCCCGGGCGCCCCGTTACATTCGTTGTGACGCAGAACTTCTTAGGTCACTTCGGGCTTGAGACTGCACGCGATCTTCCCGGGCTTAAAGAACTCCGTTCCGCAGGGCTGTTGGAAAATCGACCTCCACCCGGGACTGTGCCAGGGCCGGGCGATATGGACGACGAAGATGACACGAATGAAGGCCAGTCAGAACTTTTTGAAGATTGATCTGATTCTCGCCATAGTTTCGGTGTATAGAGTGCATGAAGCAGTTAGGGGAACGACCCATGAATATGAACCACATTATCAATATGATCATTCGTCAGATTATGAACCGTGTGATCCGCAAAGGGATCGATAGCGGTATGAACGCCGGATCTAACATGATGTCTAAACGCCGTGGCAAACAACCACCACAGGGCGAAATCGACGACTACGGTAACCCAACAGGGCGCGATAACCGCCGCTAACGGGCAAAATTCAAGCGTTATTTGAAGTGCTTAGACAACTTAAGGCCTTGGCCTTGGTAGTTTGAGGCTATGCTGACGCCGTATAGTTGAGTAGGGGCTTCAGCCATCTTCTCATACACCAAACGCCCAACCACTTGGCCATGTTCTAAGACGAACGGCGCCTCGTGGCAGCGTACTTCCAACACACCACGTGATCCTGCACCACCAGCGGAATCATGTCCAAATCCAGGGTCAAAGAACCCCGCATAGTGCACGCGGAACTCACCAACCATTGCAAGATAGGGTGCCATTTCCGCAGCATAGTCTGGCGGAATGCAAACGGCTTCACGGCTTACCAAGATATAGAACGCGCCCGGATCAAGGATGATATGACCATCCGTACTGTGCACTTCTTCCCAATAAGCGGTTGGATCGTAATGACCGATCAGATCCAAATCGATGACACCCGTATGAGGCTTTGCACGGTATCCCACCAGTGTAGAGCCCGGCAGGTTCAAATCAACGGAAAAGCCCAAGCCGTCATCGATCACGGGATCGCCGTTCACCAATGGGATTTCAGCATGAAGGTTAGCCAGTGCCGCATCGTCCAGAACTGCGTGTCCTGTACGGAAGCGAATCTGGTTCAGGCGCATGCCTGGGCGGACCAACACAGAAAAGGAGCGTGGACAGATTTCAGCGTACAACGGTCCAGCATAGCCAGACGGAATACGGTCAAATTCAGTCCCACCATCGGTGATAGTACGGGTCAGCAGATCAAGGCGACCGGTAGAGCTTTTGGCATTGGCCACAGCGTTCATACCTTCAGGCAGCGTAAGGCTTTCCATCAAAGGCACTACATAAACGCAGCCTTTTTCCAACACAGCACCATCTGTCAGGTCGACGCGGTGCATTTCAAACTCTTTCAAGCGATCCGTGACCTTAGCACCGTGGCCCGTAAGGAACGAAGCACGCACGCGATAGGCAACATTACCCAGACGAAGATCAAGGCTGGCTGGTTGAATTTGCGCATCAATAACCGATGGAGCAGCGTTGATTTGCCCACTTTGGATCATTTCGCTGATCTGCTGATTTGGAACGACACCGGTCATAAAATTCACTCTTGTTTAAACGCCAAACGCCCGCACACCGAAGGTACGGGCGGTTTGTGCAAGTCTATTATTGGTCGGGCTAGCAGGACTCGAACCTGCGACCTTCCGTCCCCCAGACGGACGCGCTACCAGACTGCGCCATAGCCCGACTTGAGGGATGTCATACGCGATTTGTGGCGTGAGGCAAGGGGGAATTGGCACTTGGTTATTCTTTGCGGCCCTGCGTCATGCGATCACGCGCATCGCGCAGTTGCGCCAAAAGGGGTGCTATAGACGCCGCTTGTGCGGTGCTTAGCGCACTCACCTTTGACAATGCCACCAGCGCACCAGGTGCGGTCTGAATGTCGTGTTCAGCCACTGCTTGGGGCAGTTCGATAGCCAACGGGGCAGGTGCCTCCGGCTCGGTTGCCTCTACTTCGGGAATTGCAACATCAATGGCTTCTACGGTTGGCTCTTCTTCTTGCTCAGATGCAGTCGCGACTGCAGACACCACGTCCTCATCCTCTGCTACAGTCGCTTTGGGATTGGCCGGTTGCGGAGTTGATCGGCTTAAGAAGGCTGGCATGACGGGGAACGGGTCAATGTCGTCTGGCGTAGACGCGTCCTGTTCCAAAGTTGGTTCCGGAGCGTCAGCCGGCGATTCTTCGATTGTTTCAGCCGATTCGGGTATCGCCGCGACCACAGGTTCGACAGTGATAAGGTCTTCACCCAGCGGCGTTGGTACAACCTCGTCGACCGAGGTTAACCTGACAGGAGCGTCATCAATCGTTTCGCTTGGTTGCTCTATTTGGCTGTCGAGGGACGAGGATTGTGGGTCCTCATGCACAGGCGCGTCCGCAACGTCGTCAGGTTGTGGTTGCACCTCGATTTCTTCAGCCGATTCAGAAACCCCGTCGTCAAGCGTTGTGGTTTCAACAGTTTCTTGGATTTCAAATTCAGCCACAGGTTCGGAAGTCTCGTCTTGTGCCAACGGCTGGTGTTCTACGGTTTCCTCAACTTGAATTTTCGGAACAAGCGGTAGAATTTTTGCTGTTTGTGGTTCGGCTTCGATCGTTTCAACGATTTCGGGCATGGCTACCGGCAGATCGTCTTCTGCGCCGTCCACGGCAGGGGAAAGGGCCGACACATGCGCCATCCCTTTTTCGCGTAAAATCTTCTGAACACCCTTAATTGTAAGGCCATCTTCGTGCAGAAGCTTTTGAATGCCACCCAAAAGTTGCATGTCTGCAGGACGGTAATAGCGACGTCCGCCCGCACGTTTTACAGGCTTCACTTGTGTGAACTTGCTTTCCCAAAAACGTAGAACGTGCGTTTGCACGCCTAGCCAGTCAGCAACTTCTGAGATGGTACGAAAAGCGTCCGCAGACTTTGCCATAAGATTAAGACTTGTTGCCTAAAGCAACGCGATCTTTCATCAAATGTGACGGACGGAATGTAAGGACACGGCGCGGATTAATTGGCACTTCTTCGCCAGTTTTTGGATTGCGACCAACACGCGCTGATTTGCTGCGTACTGAAAACGTACCAAAGGAAGAAATTTTAACCTGCTCACCTTTTACCAAAGCATCCGAGATATGATCCAAGACGCTTTCTACCAATTGCGCACTTTCGTTACGTGATAAACCAACTTCGCGAAAAACAGCTTCGCTAAGATCCATACGTGTCAGTGTGTTATCAGTCATGTTGTTCCCCTATTTGCGATCACAATAGGGCGAGGAGAAATTCCGAGTCAATATCAATGCCTTGTCGATGGTAGTTTCAGCGTTGGATTGATACAAAAATGGTGGGTTACCAGCGTAAAACCACCGCACCCCAGGCCAAACCACCGCCGATTGCCTCTGTCACCAGCAAATCACCTTGTTTGATTTGGCCGTTTTGGGCACCAACAGACATTGCAAGCGGGATCGAGGCGGCAGAAGTGTTGCCGTGATCCTGAACTGTCACGATCACATTCTCCATCGGCACCCCCATTTTCTTGGCTGTTCCTTGAATAATACGGATATTGGCCTGATGCGGAACGATCCAGTCAACGTCATCTGTGGTCACGTTTGCACGTTCCATCGCTGTTGTCGCTGTGGCTGCCAATTTGCCAACCGCATGGCGGAACACTTGGTTGCCCTGCATACGCAAGTAACCAGACGTGCCTGTGCTAACACCACCGTCAACATACAGCAGATCACGGTGTGTGCCGTCTGAATTAAGGTCCGTTGATAGAATGCCGCGATCGTTGCTGTCGCCTGTGCCTTCTTCGGCCTCCAAGATGAGCGCACCAGCACCATCACCGAATAACACACAGGTGCCGCGATCGGTCCAGTCCATGATGCGGCTGAATGTTTCCGCGCCAATCACCAATACGCGTTTCGCCTGACCCGAAAGGATCAAAGCATTCGCATTGCTAAGGGCAAAGACGAAACCGGCACAAACGGCTTGGATATCAAATGCAAAGCCCTTGGTCATACCAAGGTTGGCTTGAACCATCGTTGCAGCTGAAGGGAAGGTGAGGTCGGCAGTTGAGGTTGCCAAAACAATGGCATCCACGTCATCTGCAGTCATTCCAGCATTGGCCAGCGCCGCTTGGGCCGCTTTGGTTGCCAACATGGATGTTGTTTCACCTTCGGCCGCGAAATGGCGACGTTCGATGCCGGAACGCGATTTGATCCATTCATCCGTTGTATCTAGGGTCTTCTCAAATTCAGCATTTGGAACAATACGTTCCGGTAGGTAATGCCCAACCCCTTTTACAACAGCGCGCAATGTCATGCGTCTTGATCCTTTGGTTCGGTGGGCAAAACAGCGGCCACGCGGGCGGCCAGCTTGCCAGTAAATCCATTTTCGGCCAACTGTGCGGCCAATTGCAGCGCTGCAGCAACGCCAGTTGCGTCTGCAGAACCATGCGATTTCACGACCATACCGTTCAAGCCCAAAAACACACCACCATTTACACGGCGTGGATCGATACGGCGCTTCAAACGCTGCATAGAAGTGAAGGCGAACAAGTAAGCAAGGCGTGACATCGGAGTGTTTTTGAAGGCTTTGCGAAGCAAATCACCAATCAAACCAGCGGTACCTTCACCAGTCTTGATCGCAATGTTACCGGTGAAACCATCCGTCACAATAACATCGGCAATATCACCGGGAATGTCGCCACCCTCAACAAAGCCAACAAACTCAAAGTTGGCTTGTTCCGCTTGGGCTGCGATCAATTCATAGGCTTCGTGCAGTTCAGGACGGCCCTTGTGCTCTTCGGTGCCCACATTCAGCAGGCCGATACGGGGTCGGGGCAGGTCCATGCCGTTGCGGGCATAGGATGCGCCCATCAACGCGTAACGCATCAGATCATCAGCATCTGCGCGAATATCTGCGCCGACGTCCAACATGACGTTAAAACCTTGAGGATTAGAAGATGGCCAAAGCACCGCAATTGCAGGACGATTAACCCCTGGCAGCTTGCGCAGGCGTATCATCGATACAGCCATCAACGCACCAGTGTTACCGCAGCTAACAGCAACACTCGCATCACCCGAACGCACAGTTTCTACAGTGGCCCACATGGATGTTTTCTTGCCGTGACGAACAACTTGGCTAGGCTTGTCTTCCATAGAAACAACTTCAGCCGCATCACGAATAGTGACACGGCCGTTAAGTTGCTTACGTCGCACGACAAGAGCCTCAAGCGTGGCTTGAGGCCCATGTAGGATAATATCGACGTCCTTGCGGCGTTTGGCAAAAGCGGCACATCCAGCAACAATTGCTGAAGGGCCACTGTCACCACCCATTGCATCCACCGCAATTACGGTGTTCTGGCGTTTCGCGTCTGTCTGATCGGTCGTTGCCGTCATGTGCGAATGCCTATCTGCTTTAGGGCCAAAAGGCGGTTTATGCCGCGTCGTCTTCCAGGTCTACTTCTTCAGCCAATGCGACGATCTCGTTGTTGTCGTAGTGACCGCAAGCAGCACAGATGTGGTGCGGGCGTTTCAGCTCACCACAGTTGGTGCATTCGTTTGGGTTTGCAGCAACCAGGGAATCGTGCGAGCGACGGTTGTTGCGGCGCGATGTGGAAACTTTGTTCTGTTGAACAGCCATTATAATGGGCCTTTAGATTAAAGGGCGACGCAGTATGCGGAGCCGATGTTGCATAACGTTTGGTTTGGGCGTGACGTGCGTTTAGGCGGTGTGCCTCAACATGTCCAACCTTTAATACCATGAGGCGCGCAAAATACTGCGAATTGTCTCAGACGCAAGCAGATATTTGAACGTTTTAGGGCTGTAACTGTTATCTCTTATTCATCGTCTGATTTCAACTGGTCTTTCAGCGCTGCCAGACCGGCAAACGGGCGTGCATCTTCGTCGCGCATCGGCGCTTCGCCTGGTTGTGTGTAGACGGATTCGCCAAGCGTTGCGCCTTCGGCCCGTGGGTACTCTGGCAACGCAAGGCATAAAGATTCGATCATAATCGCTTCGGGGTCGATCCATGTGCCCAATGGCTCGATGGTTTCGTCCTCCGGCATCTCGATTTCTTCTTCACCAAGATCAGCCATTTCTTTTACGAAAAGGCGCTCGACGGGCTCATCAATTCGGGTCGTGACCGGTTCAAGGGTGATTGTGCAGGGTTGGATTACTGTCGCACCTATTGTGCCAGTCAAACGCCAGTCTGACTTACCCGATGACTGTATCTGGCCTGTGAAGCGCAGTTTGCGCAAACCCAACAGGTCTAATTCCGCCGCGATTGCGTCATTTTGTGCTGGTTCTGGGCGCAAATCGAATTTTTTGATCGAGTTATTTGGAAGATCGCTAACGCGATAAGCGAGCTTGGAGGGAAGTGCGACTGACATGATTCATGCTTTCGTTTCTTGAAACAGGGACGTTCCTTTGGTACGCGGGATAAAAGCCGTAACGATTAAGAGCAAGAGGGCAGACAAAATGCAGATCAAATCCTATCTAAAATGGATCACTACTGGTGCAGCATGTTTGACCCTTGGGGCCTGTACGCCAACTTTTATCAATCACGGTTATATTCCACCACAAGAAAACCTCGATGCGGTTATTGTTGGCGTAGACACACGCGCGTCTGTCGAAGAGACAGTTGGGCCGCCATCCTCTGCTGGTGTGCTAAATGACGGTGGCTATTATTATGTCCGCAGCCGCAAGCGGACATTTGGCCCATCTGCGCCCAAAGAAATTGAACGCCAAATGGTTGCGATCAGCTTTGATAGT
>JAGSGK010000298.1 GCA_023955215.1 Paracoccaceae bacterium | reverse complement strand
TCCTCTGACTATGATCTGGAAGAGAAGGCGGCGCTTGTTGCAGAGCGTGGTATCCACGGATTTACCCTGGAATCGCCTGCACGCTATCGGGTGAACCGGACACCGGGTCGGACAGCGCCGGACCCGAATTGTGCGATCAAGGGTAACATTTCCTCAAGTGGTAAACGAATTTACCACGTTGCTGGGCAACGATTTTATGAACAGACAGGTATTAACACCAATAAGGGCGAGCGGTGGTTCTGTAGCGCGGATGAGGCAGTTAAGGCTGGTTGGCGTAAGGCACGTCGTTAGTCGACGCCGTAGGGCAGCACATCGCGCGTGTCTGTATCCACGAGCAACTTGCGCTCTAGCGGTGGCACAGAGCGTTGATGGCACGTTTTGCGTTCGCATATTCGGCATGAAATTCCGATTGGTTCAAATGCGTCAGCGCGGCTAAGGTCCATGCCATCTGCATAGACAAGTGAGCCCGCGTGCTCGACCTCACATCCCAAAGCGATCGCAAAGCGGCGAACAGGTGCGCCGTATCGTCCAGCGGGTTTTGAAACGTCGCGTGCCAAACTGATATAGCGTGCGCCGTCTGGAGTTTCAGCCAGTTGGCGCAAGAATTGTGCAGGCAACTCGAACGCGCGGTGAACGTTCCACAGCGGACATGCACCGCCGAAGCGAGCAAATTGTAGGCGTGTTGCAGAGTGGCGTTTTGTGATCGTTCCAGCCTGATCAACGCGCACAAAGAAGAATGGAATGCCTTTGGAGCCTGGGCGTTGCAGGGTCGAAAGGCGGTGCGCAACCTGTTCGATGGAGGCCCCGAATTGGCCCGCTAAAAGCTCAACGTCATGCCTGCATTCATTCGCCGCAGTTAGGAATTGTGTGTAGGGCATAAGGGCTGCACCGGCAAAGTAGTTGGCCAGACCGATCTTGGCGATGCCACGGGCCTCTGACGTTTGGAAGCGGGCGAGATCAAGGGTGGCCTCCAACAGTGCATTTTGGCGGATCAACGCGACCTGTAGCAAGATTTGGAAGGTCTGTGTTTCTGTGACGCTGCGGTTGGAAATGCGCAAAACCTTGGTGCTGGGATCGTAGCTGCGAACCCTGTCATCATTGGTGAATTCAACCTTCACACCAACTTTTTGTAGGGTCGCAACGGCGGCCGCGCGCACGTCACCGGCACCTTCAAGCGAGCTAGAAAAATGTTCGGCCACACGGTCCACTGAGTCTATGTAGTTGTCGCAATAATGAAAGAAGTCGCGGACCTCTTCCCACGGGCTGGGACGGGTGCGTGCATCTTCGCGGCCCAATGCTTCATCAAGGGAGGCAAGCCGTTCATGGGTTTGTCGATAGCTTTGGTGGAGCTGAATAAATGCGCGGGCAAAGGTTGGAGCGTTGGATGCCGCAAGGCGTAGATCAGCGATTGGCGGCATGTCTGCGGTGAAGACGGGATCTGACAGTGCTTCCTTTAAGTCGCTGACCAACCGTTCGCTGTCACCGATGCTAAGTTCGGTTACATCAAGGCCAAACTCACGTGCGAGTGCCACCACGACAGAGGTGCTGACGGGCCGGTTATTGTTTTCCATTTGATTTAGATAGGGCAGGGAAACGCCCAACTTAGCAGCAAAGTCTTTTTGCGTCAGGCCGATGCGCGTGCGCAGTTCGCGTAATTTTGCGCCTGCGTAGATTTTCTGGGTCGCCACACGAGTACCTTTGCAACTTCTCACTTAGCTAAGCGTAGCTTTGCAAAGTGAGAAGCGCAAGATATCCTAAGGTTACTCCTTCGCGAGGCGTGCTTCGCGGCGATAGACCGATAGGATCGCAAGGACGGCTGAAATGGATGTGATCATCATGATGATGATCAGTGGATAGGCACCAGTTTCGGGTTTGAGCAAGAACACTGCCAGCGATGCAAGTCCGGCACCCCCACCAATCATAATTGCGCCGCCCAATCCCGAGGCAGTACCTGCGAGATGTGGGCGTACCGATAGCATGCCTGCGGTTGCGTTCGGGATCACCATCCCGTTGCCAAGGCCAACGAATGTCATAAGGCCAAAGAAAGTGACGGCTGATCCAAGGCCAACCAAGAACAATACCAGCATCAAGACGGTGCCAGCCGTGACTGCGATTGCACCCCAGAGGATCAGTTTGTTCACGCCCAAACGCTTGGCGTTACGGCCTGTATACCAGTTTCCCACAAAATACCCGACAGCGGGGGCACCAAAGAAGATGCCAACCCATTTGGGTGACATGCCAAACACGTCTGAACCGACAAAAGGCCCACCGCCTAGGTAGGCGAAGAAAGCGCCCGAGCTGAAGGCTGAGGCAAGGCAGTAGCCCCAAAACCGTTTTGATTTCAGAAGCTCTGGGTATTCTCTGAATTGCTGTGAAAGCGTCAAACCTGATTGTTTCGCGGTTTCGCCAAGGTCGCGCCAGATAAGTACAAAAAGGGCAGCACCCATAATGAGGAAGGCCCAGAAGATTGCATGCCAGCCAAAGAATTCGTCCAATATCCCACCGATTGCGGGACTGATCATCGGAACGACGGCCATGCCCATTGTCACGTAGGCAAGCATTGAAGCGGATTGTTCTTGGTCAAATGAATCGCGAATGACTGCGCGGCTTAGAACCATGCAAACGGCTATGGCGGCTTGGACCATTCGAAAGAACAGGAACGTGCCTATGCTGTTGGAAAAGAGGCACCCAATGGTCGCTGCAAGAAAGACCGCGATCCCCACCAGGATAACGGGGCGGCGTCCAAAACGATCAGAGATTGGTCCGATGAAGATTTGCAGTATTGCGCTTACGATCAGGAACAATGGTACCGACAGCGCCATGACTGCATTCGAAACCCCGAAATACTCCGACATTTGTGGGAGGCTTGGCAAAAACATATTCATAACCATTGCCGACATGCCTGCCAGAACGATCAGTGTGAATATATGCGGCGGGGTATTGCGATCCATAAAGCGGATCGTGGGTTTATTTTCCATGTAAAAGAGGTATGTAGCTTGCTGAGTGATGTCCACTAGGGGCGTGAAAATAGGCGGTCGTTTTGCAACTTTGCAGTTTGCATAATTTGATCTGAATAGTATTTGCAAATATTCCGAATGACTCTTTGGTCTGGGCATAAGCCT